>JAITHF010000277.1 GCA_031280115.1 Spirochaetaceae bacterium
GACTCGGATACAGTCATTTCTGACTCAGGTACAATCATTTCTGACTCAGGTACAGTCATTTCTGACTCAGGTACAATCATTTCTGACTCGGATACAGACTTTTCTGACTCAAATACAGACATTTCTGACTCAAATACAGCGTCAGTTGACTCAAATACAGCGTCGCCTGACTCAAATACAGCGTCGCCTGACTCAAATACAGCGTCAGTTGACTCAAATACAGCGTCAGTTGACTCAAATACAGCGCCGGTTGGCTCAAATACAGCGCCGGTTGGCTCAAATACAGACATTTCTGACTCGGATACAGTCATTTCTGACTCAGGTACAATCATTTCTGACTCAGGTACAGTCATTTCTGACTCAGGTACAATCATTTCTGACTCGGATACAGACATTTCTGACTCAAATACAGACATTTCTGACTCAAATACAGCGTCAGTTGACTCAAATACAGCGTCGCCTGACTCAAATACAGCGTCGCCTGACTCAAATACAGCGTCGCCTGACTCAGATTTTCCCGCTCCGGCGGCGCTTCAAACCGGCGGCGCCGCGCTTTTTACGGTCTCTATCCTGTCTTTAAGACGGGTAACGATATTTTTAAGGAGTTATTGCGTATGTATTATTACCCAAAATGGCTTCCCGCTGAGCGCCTTCTCATCGTGCAGAAGGCGGGAACCTGGGGAGGGGTGCTGGCGGTCAAAGCAGGGAGTTGGGGCGTCCCGAACGGGGTGGTCACCACCCTGCATGACCGCACCAACGAGGCGGAGGATGCGCTGAACGCGGCGATGGCTTCCCCCCGCTCGGAAGTCTTGAACGCCCGCGTCCGCGCGGCGTTTGAGCGGCTTATTGCGGCTATGCAAGACATCAAAGACCGGTATTTCAAGTCCCCGCCGCTGCTCGAAGAGGTTGGAAGAGATATGGGGGGTCATAGACCCCCCAAGCCCCCCATAAAGGCTTCCTGCGCCGCGTCCGTGCGCCATCGAAGTCCGCTGAGGCCCCGCTTCAGGGTTGTGACTAAAATTGCAAACCCTCTCGCCGCAAGAAGCACGTGAAACAGCCTTCGGCTGCCCCGAAGGGGGTTAATTTCCTTCTTTCTCTTCGAGAGCCTTTTTTTCCTGCAGTTTAAGGGCGCCGCTTATGGCGGCGGCAAGCTGGTCCGCGCAGGAGGTGCCGCGCCCCCCGCAGTCCACGCCCCGCAGCCGGTTGATAACCCCCTGGGCTTCCATGCCGTTTACCAAAAGAGAGATAGCCTTGAGGTTGCCGTTACAGCCGCCTTCAAAGGATACGTCTTTGAGTTTGCCGTCCTTTATATCAAAATATATCTTGCTTGAGCAAGTCCCGCTGGTTGAGTATTCATACATACTGATACTTCCTTCATCTTTGGATGCGCCGGCATTAAAGCCGCCTCTTTTTATAATATACAACTTTTCCCGCTTAAGGGCGCGGCGCTTGCTTAGCCCGCGTATGTATGGCATACTATAAAATATCGGCGCGGGTTTTACGCGCGGCCCGGGCCTCAGCCGGGCGGGAAACCGGGCCTGCGCCGCGCTTCCGGCCAAAGCCGGGCGGCTGCCGGAACCGCGTGTTCCCTTAAACCGCCTGCCGATAATCTGTGCTAAGGTATTATTGATGTAACTATGAAAATCAGGGCAAAAATACTTTTGGTGGTTTTACCGCTTCTGAGCGCCTCGGTCATAATGGTCGGCACGGCTTCTTATTTTCTGGCGTCCTCTTCGGTTAATAATCTGACCATTGAGTTTTTCGCGTTCATGGGGGAAGAAATCACAGGCTACGCTGACGGGCAATGGAACCTCTTGGTAGAACACCTTGCGGCAAACGACCCCTTTATGGAAAACGCCGCGAAACAGGCGGTGGAGAATTTTTCCCGCAGCCTCCTTAGGAGCGATACCCAGGCGATTTTTTCCCTGGATAAGGACGGCGCTATCGATATGAACGCCGGCTCTATACAGCTTGCGGAGGCGGAACTAAACGCCCTGCGGACCTACCACGCCGGCGGAAACCGCGAGTTTATCACTATTCGGGCGGGGAATAAGAGCCGCGTTGCCTATACGTTCCCCTTCGCGCCGTTCGGGTGGCAAATCTTTGTTACCGAAGAGCGGAGCAAGTTTTACGGCAGGGTTGAACAAATCTTCAGAACTTCCCTCGGTATCCTCATAGGAACCCTTGCAGGAGGCGCGTTTATTTTGATGCTGGTTTCGCGGTATCTTACTACGCCGCTTGAGGCGGTGGCGGAGGTGATAAAACGGGTCATAAAGTCCAACAACCTCCATGAAACGGTTCCGGTCTACTATAATGACGAGATAGGCCAGATGGCGCTGTCGTTTAACCGGATGTTGAAAATCCTCGCCTCGGCCTATGAGCAGATGAAAAAATACGCCTTTGACGCGGCGGTAGCCCAGAAGCGGGAAATGAAAATCCGCAATGTGTTCCAGCTCTACGTTCCCAAAGACGTGATTGACGAGGTTTTTGTCAATCCGGAGAAGATGCTCATAGGCAACAACAAGGAGGTTTCTATTCTGTTTTCGGATATCCGCAGTTTCACCACGATTTCTGAGTCCATGGCCCCTGACGAGCTGGTCAATTCGCTTAACCGGTACTTTTCCAGCATGGTCAATATTATTATGAATCAAGACGGGGTGGTGGACAAATATATCGGCGACGCTATCATGGCGATTTTCGGGGCGCCGGTCTCCCATGAGAATGACAGCCTCTCCTCAGTCGTCGCGGGCCTTGAAATGATGCGCGCCTTGGGGGACTTCAACCGGAACCAGCGCTCCCTGGGCGCGCCGGAATTTCATATCGGCGTGGGGATAAACTACGGGGTTGTTACGGTAGGCAATATCGGGTGCGACAAAAAGATGAACTACACCGTCATAGGCGACGCGGTGAACCTGGCCTCCCGCCTTGAGGGGCTTACCAAGAAGTATAAAGAGGAGGTGCTTTTCGCTGAAAGCGTGTATGAACACATTTTTAAGGATATTCCATGCAGGCTTATTGACAGGGTGGCGGTCAAAGGGAAGACCGTGGGGGTGCCTATCTTTACCGCCCGCCTCTCGCTCAGCGAGAAAGAGCGGGAAGGGTGGAAATACCATGCTGAAGCAGCGGATCTGTACTACGCCCAGCGGTTTCAGGAGGCCATTCCGTATTTCGAGAAGTCTATGGGGTATATCCCTGAGGATCCCACGTCGCTTCGTTTCGCCCAGCGGTGCCGGTTTTATGTGAAAAACCCGCCCCCTGCCGGCTGGGACGGCGTGGAGGTTATGACAGAAAAATGATTCTTCTATATAATAAGAATACCAAGAATAATAAAAATAATAAGATATATTATAATAATATATATATACGGGCTGTGTACGGGCTGTGTACGAGATGCTACGCCGCGCTTTTTGGGCTGCTTATCTTCTTCCCCGCCCCGGCGCCCCTTCAAAGCCAGCATAATCTTGACGAAACAAGGGCGGTCATGGCGGTATACCATGAAAACGGGGATGAGAGCCTCGCCGGTATCCAGCAAGTTCTTGAAAGGGTCTTTTTTGAGGCGGGAATCCAGAGCGTAACCTATAACGCCGAAGGGGTTTCGCTTGAGCATATCCAGACCGCCTGCGATAAAGCCGGCGCGCGCTGGGGGCTTATGGCCCGCACCAGCTTAAAAGACGGGCGCCTGTACTGGCATTTCAGCATATACGACGCCCAGGACCGGGCAATACAGGGGTCGGACTCCTTTGACGCGGCTTTCTTGGCGGGCATTTCTTCTCAGGGCGCCATTGAGTCGTCAGCGTATAAAGTGGCCTCCCAATGGGAAAAGTCCCGTTCCGCCCAAGATTTTGACGGCAGGTTCGCGGTGGATCAGGGGCAGCGCTTTACCGCCGGCCAAGAGCGGGTTATGGTTTATTTCGGCGGTGAAGACGGCATCTTTCTCGGCAGCATCCAGGGCGGCTCCCTTGCGGCGCCGCGGTTTCTCTTTACCCAAGGGGAGCCGGTCTATGGGACTGTTATGAAAACAGGGTACTGGACGCGGAACTTTACCCTGCCCCAGGGTATTACGGATAAACCGGCGCCCCTTCCTGCGCTTCAAAAAGTAACCCGCCACAGCTTCGGCTTTTCCTACCAGTTTCAGGGAACCGCCGAGTATTCTTTTAATCTGGAATACCGGTACCACCTCCTTTCGGACCGGCTTTTTCTTGAGTTCAACTGGGGGTTTTGGCTGTCTTTTGACAGTTCCGGGGAGAAGCCGTTTCTGGGGCAGGAGGTGGTGTTTAAGCCGCTCGGCTTGTACCTGCTTCCCAAGCGGGATTTGCCGGTGCGCCTTGTGGCGGGAACCGGCGCGTCTCTTATGCTCCCTGACCAAAAAATCCCCAAGCCGTTTTTCTATCCCCTGTGGGTGGACGCAGAGTATCACTTTCCTCAGTTTATCCTGAAAGCGGAATTGAAGGTTCCTCTGCTGCTCGACGCATTTTCTTGGTATTACCAGCCGCCGCAGGATATATGGCGCTTTGATCCGTTAGGATTTTATTGTTCCGTCGGGGTCATGCTGAAATGGTAGCCCGCCGGCGCCTCACAGGGCTTCAGGCAGCCTGTTGTTTTATAGAGAGGGGTTTCTAAAATATGAATATGAGTTTTAAGAGGCATACCCGTATGCGCGGTAATGGAGCCGCTTGTATAATGGCGCCGTATCAAGGCCCCTGGACAGGGGTTCTTTGTATCCTTTTCCCGTTCTTTTTTTCGTTCTTTTTTCCACCCCCCATAGCGGCTCAGGAGATTCCGGCGGATATGCCCCAGCGGGCGCGGATACTCTATCAGATTGACTTTGACGAGGATTTCTTTTTTATAGCCGCCAACGCGCGGGAAACCCTTTGGGATCAGGCCAAAGAGGATTTTCCCGAAAGCAAAGACGTGTGGCGGGAGACGCTGGAATCAACCCTGCGTACAAGCGGGAATATCGCCCAGGTTATCCTTGCTCAAGACGGGGAAGACCTTTTTGCCCGGGCGCTGTCTCATACCATTCCTGCTTTCATGCGTATTCATATCTCAGGCGACATAGAGACCGGCGACGTTATCGTCCGCTATATGTTTCGGGGAGTGTTTTCAGATTATGCTCTTGAGGGCGGGTACAAAGAAGTTGTCCGGCTGGAAAACGATCTTGCGGCGTTTTTCTGGCTGCCCCTGCGCTCTGATTTGGAGGCTTTTCTCCAGGAAAGGGTGATACGGCCGCCGCTTTTGATACGGGGGCCCGCGGGAACGGTGGTGTATGGCTTTACCCCAAAGCCGGTTCGTATTCCTGAATCCGAATATATCTTTGTAGATGTTCCTATGCCGGGTACCTATAAATGGAAGATGGCCCATGGGCGGTACATGAACCGGAAGGGAATTTTTGTGGCCGACCGGGACCGCGCAGTCATAACCCTTCCCCGGGACCGGTTTTCTTTTGGGGATATTCTGCGCTTTTTTGACGGAAACAACCGGGCAGGAAAACCGGATCCTTCCCCTGCTCAAACCGGTTCATCTAAAGCCGTTCCATAAGCAGGTCGATAAAAGCAGTTATATCCGGCGCCTCTGTGTAGCGCGGTTTCACGCTTTGGAGGTATTTCCGGCGGGTCTCAGTGTTCTTAACCCGCAAACTCACTTCCAGAATATTCATTACTTGGGATATCCCCTCTTTATGCGCGGCCTGCGCCATCTCTTGGGCGATACGGGTGCGGGTGTTAAGCTCGTCTTCTTTTTTTGCCACGCTTTGAGAGAGGTCCTGATTTGACTGGGCAAGCCGGGCGTTCTCCGCCTCAAGCTGGGAGATTTTATTTGAAAGATTTGTCCGCTCGCTCTGGCTTTGCCGCCCCTGATTTGCCGAGCCCTGGGCCAGTTCCTGATTTGATCGGGCAAGCCGGGCGTTCTCCGCCTCAAGCTGGGCTATCTTGTCTGAAAGGCCGGCGCGCTCGCTTTGGTTTTGCCGCCCCATGCGCTCCGCGCTCTGGGCAAGCTCCTGATTTGACTGGGCAAGCCGGGCGTTCTCCGCCTCAAGCTGGGCTATCTTGTCCGAAAGGCCGGCGCGCTCGCTCTGGCTTTGCCGCCCCATATTCTCCGCGCTCTGGGCAAGTTCCTGATTTGACTGGGTAAGCCGGGCGTTCTCCGCCTCAAGCTGGGAGATTCTGTTTGACAGGTTTGCCCGCTCGCTCTGGTTCTGGCCTGCCCCCTGGGTAAGCCGGGCGTTTTCCGCCTCAAGCTGGGAGATTCTGTTTGATAGATTTGCCCGCTCGCTCTGGTTCTGGCCAGCCCCCTGGGGAAGCCGGGCGTTCTCCGCCTCAAGCGGGCAGGTTCTGGT
>JAITHF010000167.1 GCA_031280115.1 Spirochaetaceae bacterium
TATTTGAGTCAGAAATGATTGTATTTGAGTCAGAAATGATTGTATTTGAGTCAGAAATGATTGTATTTGAGTCAAATACAGACTTTTTTGTCTGCGGTTTGATGGTATATTCAAGCATAGCATACGGTTTACTGCGGGATGGTGCTATATGTTCCGGCCTGCCCATCGCGCCTGCCCCAAATACGCTCAGCGCCGCCTTTCTGATGAGCGCGGAGAGAGCGGAAAAAGCGAAGCGGGAATATATATAGTAAGAAAAAAAAGAAAGAAAAGAAAAAAAAGTAAAATAAGTTGGGAACTATATTAAAAAATGACCGGAGTCCGGCGGAGAGGGCTTGACAAAGCCAAAACCGCCCCCATAATTCGTTTGCCGTTTGGCCGCACTGCGCCCTCCCGCCTCGTCAAGGGCTTTCTTTATCGGCGCTTCCGCGCCTCTTTTAAGAGAATTTGGAGGGTCATAGACCCTCCAAACCCCCGCTAAAGGCTTCCTGCGCTGCGCCTTTCCGCCTGCGAATTCCGCTGAGGCGCCGCTTCAAGGAATAATCGTAATGCGTCCGTCAGTAACCGGCGCAATAGGCGAGTGGGCCTTAATCCATTCGATAAACACATACGAAAGGAGCAGGGACGTGTTAAACGGGTTTTCCGCTTTGGCAAGCACCGTATACCCGTCGCCGCCGCCTAAAAGATAATCGTTGGTGCTGAAGCGGTACACCCGCGCCGGATCAACCGCCTTCCCGTGAATGGTCAGGTCTTTCAGTTCCCCTGCCCCCTTGGAATAATCAATCTTGTAGCGCACCTCTTTGGATACCTGTGGAAAACCCCCTGAACCCGGGGGAATTGACGCGATAAACGTAAAAAGCTCGATAATGTCCGAGCCTTTGAGGGACACGATATAAAGATAGTTTTCAAAAGGAAGCGCTGTCAGTACCTCTTCGCGGGTAATAGGGCCCCCGTCAATGGGCGCCCGCATATTGCCCCCGTTATGAAAGGCAAAGTCTATGTCCTGCTTGTACACGGTCTTGAAATACCAGACGTTCCCGTCGCAGATAGCGTTGCCCAAAGCGGTCTCCTCTTTCCGGGGCAGCCGGTCCCCCACAATAAAGGGCTCCGCCGCCTCCCCCACCGCTTCTTTAAGGCTCTCGTCCGCTTTGGCGATATACGGGGCAAGCGCCGCGGCCACAACAGGGTCAGGCCCCACCGGTACCGGCAGCCACTCGAACTTCACCAGTTTCCGGTTGGCGACCGAGAGGCGCCCGGCGCCCAGATACTTGCCCCACTCATGGGCGCTGACAATATACGTGTCCCCCAGCTTGCGGGCCGCCTCAAAAAACGAATGGGAATGGCCGTCCACGATAATATCAATCCCCGGCACCGCCGCGGCAAGCTCAAGGGAGGTGATATGGTCGGGCGCCTCTTTTATGTCCCCCATGTGGGTTATGCCGATCACAATGTCCGCTCCCGCCTGAGTTCTTAAAAGCTCCACTACCTCTTTGGCCGCGTCAAGCTCGTTTATAAACACCAGACTCGGGTCAGGGGTGGCAACGGTTTTCGTCCGCAGCGTGGTAATGCCGAAAATGCCCGCTGTAAACCCGTCATAGGGCTTTATAAGGTAGGGAAGCCCCAGATATTCCCCGTCGCCGCCCTTGATATTGGACGTAATAATCGGGAACTCAATCTGGTCGAACTGGCGCAGGAGTTTCGCTAAATCCCCGTCGAACTCATGGTTCCCCAGTATGCCCGCTTCGTAGCCCATAAGGTTGTAGCCCGCGATGTCCGGTTCGGCGTTGAACATATTGGACAGCGCCGGGCCGGTGTTAATGTCCCCCGCGTCCACAAGCAGGACCTGGGGGAATATCTTCCGCGCGGTCTTGACCAGCGCGGAGCGCTCCGCGAGGCCGCCCCGGTTCCGGTTGGGAAGTATCGCGCCGTGATGGTCGTTTGTATGGAGCAGGATGAGTTCATAGACCTTTCCTGCCGGATCTTCCTCCCGGGGCCGGGCGTTCCCAAGGGCATCCTGTTCTGGCGCGCTCTTTTCAAGGGGCGCCGGAACAGGGGGGGCTTTTGGTTGTAAACCGGCCTGTTCCTGACGCCGCGCCCTGTTGCGCCCGGTAAACTCATCTTCAGACATGGGCCTTGCAAAGACAGAAAGACATACCGCTGACCACACAAGGCAGGCAAGGGCGATAAAACGAATTGGTTTCATATTGACATACTCCCTCATAAGAAATTAAGATAAAAGTATTATATGGGTACCATACTGGTTTGTATAGGCAGGAAGGCGCGCCCCCTGGCCGGCTGCGGCGGTGTTCATAACAAAAGAGGCAGGCAAGCGTGAAAAAAAGTTCTTCTGGTACACCGGGGACGACAGGGACGATAGGGATGACAGGGACGACAGGGACGACAGGGGAAGAGGGGGCGGCAAAACCGGCAGGGCTGCTGGGTAAAGCGGCGCTTAAAAGAAAATCCCTCGATTTTCCCCAACTGGAGGAAGATGTGCGGGAAGTGCAGGCGCAAATCGAGGAAATTGTCCGAAGCGGGGTCCAGAAAGCGGATGACGGCCCTCAAACTGACGGGGCGGCCCTCTCTGCCGGGTATGCTTCCCAGCCCGCCAATACTACAGAAGACAAGACTATTAGCCCTGATGAAATCAACGCTATTCAATCCCAGATTGAAGAGATAGTCCATAACAAATCCTTTGGGGACAGCGAATTTGAAGCCCTGACCCCCCATAAGAACGAACTGGTTTTTCCGCTGGCGCTCAACACGCTTGTTTTGATTGTGTCAGCCCTGGTTATTCTGGGCATTGCCTATGGGGTTACCCGAAGGGACCAGAACCGCCAGCAGCTCAGCGGGTCTTTCTCTTCGGTGGAAGGGGAACTCCTGCGGCGCAAACAGGAGGAGACCACGGCGATACTTTCCAAGAAAGAAGAGGAAATAACCGCCATAAGGTCCCAGCTCTCACTGCTCGAACAGGAACAAATAGAAGCGGCGGCCAAGTTTTCCAGCCAGTATCGGGTACGGGAATCCGAATTTAAGGTTCTTCTTGAACAGGATGTGGGGGGGGAGCGGACGCGCCTTATTAAATCAGGCGTTCCCGCAGGAAGGATAGACGAGCTTCTTGCGCTCTATGAGCGGGAGCGCTTCGCCTATTACCAAGCGGAACTGGATAAATACCGCGGCCAGCTTGATGCCGAGCGCCTGGCCGCGGAAGCGCATTTTAAGCAGATGCAGGAACAGTACCAGAACAATATCAGAAACCTCAATGAAGAGCGGCGGCTTGTGCAGGAAGAGCTGCGGAACCGTGAAATCGAGATCCGCCTGGGGCCGGAAGGCCAGCACCAGGAACAGGCCGCTGACGGCTCGGAGCTTGAACAGGCCAAGGCCCGGCTGACCGTCCTTGAAGTCCAGCGCGAGCGGAGCCGGCTTGAAGAAAACCGTATTACCGGTATGTTCAATCAGGTGCGGAACGCCTTGCAGCAGCAGCAGTATACCGACGCGGTAGGGCTGTCCCAGCTCCTTATCCAGTATCTTGAGACCACCCTTCAAGATAACCCTGATATCCGGCAGCAACGGAATTTGGATATGTACCTGGCCTCTTCGCTGGCGCAGATAGCCAGAATGGAATTAGAGCGCGCCGCCTCAGCGGCAAATCCTGAAATACCGGCCCTGCGGGACAGAGCAGCGGCGCTGGAAGCGGAGAACGCCCGGCTGAGCCAGTTAAACCGCGAACTGTCCGCCCAGGCCGCCGCAGCGGGAGGCGGGAGGGAGGCGGAGATCGGCACCCTTACGGCGCGGATTTCCCAAAACGAGGCGGATATCAATAATCTTAACCTTCAGTTGAGACAGCTTGAAACAGAGAACGCCCGGCTTACCCGCACCAATCAGGAACTGACCTTAAACACGGAGAATTTGGGGCGCCAGAACCAGAGCGAGCGGGCAAACCTCTCAAACAGAATCTCCCAGCTTGAGGCGGAGAACGCCCGGCTTACCCAGGGGGCAGGCCAGAACCAGAGCGAGCGGGCAAACCTCTCAAACAGAATCTCCCAGCTTGAGGCGGAAAACGCCCGGCTT
>JAITHF010000279.1 GCA_031280115.1 Spirochaetaceae bacterium
GGTTCCGCGTGTACGCGCAAAGGTTCCGCGTGTACGCGCAAAGGTTCCGCGTATACGCGCAAAGGTTCCGCGTATACGCGCAAAGGTTCCGCGTATACGCGCAAAGGTTCCCGCGTGAACGGGAAAACTTGTTTTGCCGGCAAATAAACCGGTCTTCCTGCCGCGCTTTGTTGGTATGGTATGAATTATCGGCGCTTCCGCGCCTCTTTTGTTTTTTATGGGGGGTCATAGACCCCCCAAACCCCCCATAAAGGCTTCATGCCTCGCGCCCGTGCGTTTGCGAAGCCCGCTGAGGCGTTACGTCATGCGAGCCCTGCACCTCACACCCGGCCTGCCGTACCTTGAGTCACAGAAACCGCCTCCGGCTGCCCCTTCGGGGAAAGGGAGGCGAGCTTTTCACGGATGAACTCGCTTTTCTCTTTAAGGCCGATGGCGCCGGTCTTCAGGATGAGCACGTTTGGCGCCCGATGGTCTAAGGCTGCGGCGCCGCCGCTTTCCTGTATGAGCCGGATAATACGGTCAGCCTTGACCTTTGATACCTTGCTGAACGTGATGCGCGCCGCGCCCTGGCGCTCGCACAGGGACGAAACCGCCAGGTCCCGGCAAATAATGCGTATCTCCGCCAAAGACAAAAGGGACTCAGCCTCGTCCGGCAGGGGGCCGAACCGGTCTAAAAGCTCGGCGTATACCCGCTCAAGCTCCTCTTTCTCCCGTATGGACGCGATTTTTTTATAAAACTCCATCTTGTCCCGGGCGCAGCCGATATACGAGTCCGGAATAAAACCGGAATACTCAAGGTCAAGCAGCGCCTCAGACTCAGCCTCATAAGACTCGTTCTCAAGGCGCCGCACCGCGTCGTCCAGCAGCCTCAAATACAGCTCAAAACCCACCGAATACATCTCGCCGGACTGCTCCCGCCCCAGAAGGTTGCCGGCGCCCCGCAGTTCCATGTCCTTCATGGCTATCTTAAAGCCCGACCCGAGCTCGGTAAAATCCGAAATAACCTGGAGGCGCTTCATGGCAATTTCCGAAAGCGCCGTGTCCCGGGGATAAAAAAGATAGGCGTAGGCCACCCGGTCTGAGCGCCCCACCCGCCCCCGCAGCTGGTAGAGCTGGGACACGCCGGAAATGTCCGCCCGGTCAATGATAATCGTGTTCACGTTGGGAATGTCGATGCCGTTCTCGATGATGGTGGTGGAAACAAGCACATGAAACCCGCCGTGCACGAACCTGTGCATCACGTCCTCAAGGTCCCGGGGGTCCATCTGGCCGTGGGCGCAGTCCACCAGCATCTCCGGCACCAGGCGCTCGACAGCCCGCCGCGTGTCAGGAAGGCTCTCGATACGGTTATGCAGGAAAAACACCTGCCCCCCGCGCTCGGCTTCCCTGCGTATGGCCGACACCAGGCGCTCCTCGTTATATTCCTCCACCACCGTCTCAATAGGACGGCGGTTCTGCGGCGGCGTGGCAAGCAGGCTCATGTCCCTGATTTTTAAGAGGCTCATGTGGAGCGTGCGGGGTATGGGGGTGGCGCTGAGGGAGAGGCAGTCCACGTTGGCCTTGAGTTCTTTAAGCCGCTCCTTGTCCTTGACGCCGAACCGCTGTTCCTCGTCAATCACCATAAGCCCCAGATCTTTGAAGCGCACGTCCTTCTGGATGACCCTGTGGGTTCCCACCAGTATATCAACCGCCCCTTTTTGCAGGTCTTCAAGGGTCTTGACCGCGTCTTTGCGGTCAACCAGGCGGGAGAGCATGGCGATACGCACCGGGAAGCGGGAAAACCGCTCCTGAAAGTTCTCGAAGTGCTGTTCCGCCAGTATGGTCGTGGGCGCCAGAAACGCCGCCTGCTTGCCCCCCATAACCGCCTTGAAACAGGCCCGGACCGCCACTTCGGTCTTGCCGTAGCCCACGTCGCCGCACACGAGCCTGTCCATAGGGCAGGGGCTTTCCATGTCCGCCTTTATCTCTTCCACGCACCGTATCTGGTCGCAGGTCTCCTCAAAGGGGAAGGCCGCCTCAAACATGGTTTGCAAGTCTGTGTCCGCCGGAAACGGGAAGCCCCGGCTGGCTTTGCGCTTTGAATACAGGGCGATAAGTTTTCCGGCTATGTCTTCCACCGAGCGCTTGACTTTATTCTTCCGGTTTTCCCAGCTTTTAGATCCCAGTTTGTCCAGTTTCGGCGGGGCCCCTTCGTTCCCGATATACCGCTGCACCAGATTGACCTGCTCGATAGGCACGAACACCACCTCTTCGTTCAGGTACGCAAGTTTGACG
This sequence comes from Spirochaetaceae bacterium, assembly GCA_031280115.1. Taxonomy (GTDB): domain Bacteria; phylum Spirochaetota; class Spirochaetia; order Treponematales; family Breznakiellaceae; genus JAITHW01. Next base: position 2,275 of record JAITHF010000279.1, read on the forward strand.
TAATCCCGCTCGTGCCCCAGGGCGTGAATCCGCTCGATGCCCTTGAAAACCCCGATGCCGTGGTTAAGGTGCACCACATAATCGCCGGTATTGAGTTCCACAAACGTATCAATAGCCGCGCTGCGGACGGTTTTAAGGGACCGGGGGATGCGCTTCCGCCGGCCAAATATCTCGTTCTCCTGGACCACCATGAGTTTTATATCCGGCAGGGCGAAGCCGGCGGACAGGGACAGAGCTTCCACCGAGACCGGCTCGCCTTTCAGGAGTTCCCTCATGCGCCCGGCTTGGGCGCCGGTTTCAGCGGCAATGACAATGTTCCAGTTCTGGGCGGACAGGGCGGCAAACTCTTCTTTAAGATAGTTGATATTCCCGAAAAAACTCCGCGGCGGGTCCGCGCCAAGAGAAATCCGGCGGCTTTTGCCCTCAGCTTCGGCGCCGCGCATGGTGAGAAACGAGACGCGCCGGCGGGTCCGGTCAAATAAGCCAGCCATACTGAGGAGTATCCTTTTGGGCTGGGGCGCCGCCCATTCCCGGGAGGCTTTAAGAAAGCAGTTCTGATACTCCCGTTCAAGCGCTTCCTGCGCGTTTTTAAGCCGCTCAAGGTCGCGGTAAAAGACCGCGCCTTTTTCGCCAAGGTACTCAAGGAGGGTGGGCCTCTGTTCCTGCTCCTGCTCCTGTTCAAATGCCAGGGCGAAAAACAGCTCTTCACCGGCGGCTTCCTTGCGGATTTCCAATGCTTCAAGGATAGGGAGGGCTTTACCGGAAAACTCCTCCCACCGCCCAAGGTTCCGGCGCAGGGCTTCGATACGGCTGCCGCTCCAGATGACTTCTTTGCGGGGGAAGATAAGGAGTTCCGCCGCCTTTTCAAGGCCGCTTTGGTCAAGCGGGTCAAAGCGTTTTATCCCTTCTATTTTGTCGAAACAAAAGCGTATCCGGTAGGCGCTTCCCCGGCTGACGCACACATCCAGCACTTCCCCGCGGAGGGCGAACTCGCCGGCCATTTGAGCGCTGGGCACCCTGCTATAGCCCAGGCGCGCCAGTGTTTCCCCAAGGGCCGCGCTGTCCGTAAGGTCCCCCGCTTTGAGGCGCACAAGGAGGCTCTGGATATACTCAGGCGGGGGCAGGGGCGTGAGCAAGGCCCGTTCAGAGGCGACGACGATAGGGCTGCGCCCCGAAACGAGGCCCGCAAGTATATGCGCCCGTTCCCCGAACACCGGCGAGCCGGGCGGGATGGGGCGGTACGGCATGGCGCCCCACCAGGGGAACAGCGCCGCGTTCGCGCCTAGGGAGCGCAGGTCTGACGCGGCTGCCGCTGCTTCCGCTTCTGTGGGGGCCACGACTAAGAAGGGGTATGTACAGGAGCGGCGGCATGCGGCGGCCACTATTTCCGGAAGGGAGCCTTCGGCGCCTTCAAGTTCAAGGGGGAAGCGGCTTTCTTTAAAAGCCGACAGCGCCGCGCCCAGGGGTTTGGACGCGGCGGCTTTATGCAAAATCGAATCGCTATTCATACAGTCTCGCGGAAGTATCCCGGGTTTTACCCCCCTCCGTCAACCCCCTGCGCCCCCTGCGGGGGATTCAGGTGCTTCTTGCGGCGGGAGGGTTTGTGGGTTTAGTCACAACCCAGAAGCAACGCCTCAGCGGGCTTCGCAGGCGCACTGGCTCACCGCAGGAAGCCTTTAGGGGTGGTTTGGAGGGTCTATGACCCTCCAAATTCTCTTAAAGAGACGCAGCGCAGGAAGCCTTT
>JAITHF010000105.1 GCA_031280115.1 Spirochaetaceae bacterium
TTCTAGCTGCCCCATGCGGCGCGGACAGGGCCATTCAACTTTTTAAATATATCACAAAGCAGGCAAAGCGGTCAATGCTGTTAGTACAGAACTTTTTGGCTGCGCCTTTATATCCCCATGCCTCAAGGCAAGGGAGTTTTACGGCGGACCGGAAAAGCCGCCGGCTGATGCCGGACGGCTTGCGGAGGCGGGCTTATTAGACACCGACCACCGAGGTAACTTCCGGCACCTTCGCCTTTAAAGTGCTCTCAACCCCCATTTTGAGGGTCATCTGTTTCATCGGGCAACTTCCACAGGCGCCGGTCAGTTTCAGTGAAACGACGCCGTTCTCATCAACAGAAATAAACTCCACATCCCCGCCATCAGCTTGGAGGGAAGGACGAATCCCGTTAAGGGCTTGCTTTATTTTCTCTTCGAGCATAAATATCTCCTGCTCTTAGTATACTCATATAGTAAAATAATGGCAATCGCCGCGCCTCCGGCGCTTCATAAAAAATTGACAGCCGGCGCCGATATTTTATACTTTAATAGATAAAGCGATTAAGGCTTTCTTTAAAGTTTTCTAAAAAACTGCTTGACGGGGTAGAAACGGATAGGTATTATGACTGATGTTATTTTCTACAGGGGGGATATGCGGGATGCGCTATTTCCGGCGCCGGGAACGGGGTGTTACAGTCGGCTCCGAGATGCCGCGCCGGAAGGCAAAAACGCGGGAAACCGTCAAACCAGCAGAGGGGTGTAAAATGTCGGCAAAGAAAGCCGCGTTTTTGATCAAGGATGGCTCTTTCTGAATCAGATTATATTGTTCTGCTTAATATAACGCATAACGCAAGGAGTAAACGCTATGGAAAACAACAGAGTTTCCACGCAGAAGACAAAGAGGAAACCCCGCTACCACAGTAAGGCGCGGGCTTATATTATTGGCATTTTAGAGGACGCGGCTCTCAAAGATATCAGTATCACTGGCTGCTGTATCGTGTGCGAAAAACCGGTCAAAATGAAACTAAGAGAGATGTATGTGCTGCACGTGCTTCCAGAGGACAAGACCAAATTGGAACGCTTTGAGCTCTTAGTGCAGTGCCGGTGGATTCATCTTCAGGGGAATGCCGTCGAAGTCGGGTTCTGGATCATATCTTCCCCCATGTCGTTCTCCAAATACAAACACCTGTGCCAAAGCAAAGGCACTGGCGCGCCCTAGGTTACCGGACTTATAAGCCCTCGGCGCTCCATAGTTTCCACCAGCCGGAGCGCCCGGTTTAAGCCTATTTTAAGCCGGCGCTGGATGGAGCCGGCGCTGACTTTGCCTTCCTGCATGACAATTTCCACGGCCCGCTCATAGAGCGGGTCGTCTGTTTCAGCCGGTGTCGGCGAAGCCGGCTCCTCGTCCATAAAAAGCTCCTCGTCAATATAATCTGTTTCCCCCAAGGTTTTCATGTATTCTACCACCCGCTCAATCTCTTCATCGGAAACAAAGGCGCCCTGTATACGCGCCGGCGCCGGCTCTCCGGCGTCGGCGTAGAGCATATCCCCTTTACCAAGCAATTTTTCTGCGCCGGCAGTATCCATAAGGGTCCGGCTTTCCAGTTTGCTTGAAACCATGAACGCGATGCGGCTGGGAATACTGACCTTGATAAGGCTGGTTATGACATCCATCGACGAGTGCTGCGTGGTCAGCACCAGATGTATACCCACGGTCCGGCTTACGGCCGCGAGGCGGGCGAGGCTGGTTTCAAAAGCCTTTCCCGCAAGGAGGCCGGAAAATTCGTTGACCACCACCACGATATAAGGCAAATGATCCACCCCGATACCCCGCTCCTTGATGCGTTTGTTGTAGCTCCGTATGTTTCGCACTTCAAGGGAATCAAGGCAGGCATACCGCCGCTCCGTTTCAAATACGCAATACTGAAGGGCTTGAAATGCCCGTTTAGGCTCGGTTATGACCGGCGTCAGCAAATGGGGAATATCGTTGTAGCGCCTCAGCTCTCCGATTTTGTGGTCTATCATAATAAAGCGGCATTCCGCCGGGGACCTCTGATACAGAATAGAGAGGATAAGGCCGTTAAGACAGATTGATTTGCCGGAGCCCGGGGCGCCGGCGATAAGGAGGTGGGACATTTCCGCCAAGTCTTTAACCCGGGCCGAGCCGGTAATATCCTTGCCCAATATTACGGGAATCTCCGGCTTTCTTCCTGACGTGCCCTTTAATTCCGCCTCGATAATCTCGGTAAAGGACACGATGGTTCTTTTGGCGTTGGGAACTTCAATGCCGACCGCGTGTTTTCCCGGAAGCGGGGCGATAACCCGCATGGAAGCGGCAGCCAGCCTCAGGGCGATGTTGTCCTGTATGTTGACTATCTTGGAGAGTTTTACGTCAGGGGCGGCCTGAATCTCAAACAGGGTAATAGCAGGCCCCTTGCGGATGCCCATAACCTCTGCCGGGATGTTAAACTCCCGCAAGGTTTCCCGCAGTATCAGCGCGGCGTCTTTGGTGGCCTGATCGATAATCCAGTATTGATGCTCCGAATACTGGTTAAGAATTCCCTCTATGGGTATCCGGTAGGCCCGCCAAAAAGAAGGGGGCGGCTCACCGGCGCTGCCTTGAGGAGCCTCCCCTTCCACCACAAGATCCAACTCTTCCTCATATTCATAAGCCGGTTTTTTCTGATCCGGCGGCTCTCCGCCGCGCTCCGGTGTAACGGCGCCGGTTGCCGAGAGGCATTCAAGCTCCCGAAGAACCGTGGCGGTGGCCAACGGTTTTAAATCGGGAAGCCGGATGCTGGCTATATCGATCTCCTCGCCCCCTTCGGCGCGGATGTCTCTCAAAGGAGGCGGCGCTGAAGATGCCCGGCGGCTTTCCGGGGTTCTGAAAGATGGCCAAAGTCGTTCTCCAATGGTCCCATCCGGCGGGGGCGCGTTTTCTTGGGCGCCGGTCCTGTTTGGGGCTTCCACGAGCGCGGCAGCAGCAGGCGCCCGAGGGAAAAACAGGGCGGTAAAGGCGGTGATAAGAAGCCCTTCGATAATTGTGAGGAGGATCACAAAGAAATTGAACCCCCCTTTGCCGACCCAATGAAAGAAGTCAAACCGCTGGGACCAGTAATCGAAATCCCGCATAAAAACAAAGCCTATGGCTAGCGTTAGGAAGGGAATAAGGGAACAGCTCATAACAAAAATACGATCCGGCCTGTATGAAGGGCTGACCAATAAGAACGCGGCATAGAAAAGGTACGCGGGAACGCCAAACGAGAGGGCTCCCAGGGAATCGATAAAGAAAGAACCTAGTTCAAAGAGGATGCCGGATCCGTTAAAGAGCGCGCCGGCTATAGAAACACTTAGAATAATAGAGAGAAGCCCCAATAACACGGCCCCCGCGATTTCCATCGCGCGGAATCTGGTTATCAGGCGAGATCCTATATCTTTCAACAACACTTGATACAAAATCCTCCTACAAGCTTTTGAAGGATCCTGTATCCCCCAAAAATGAGCTGCTCCCCTCCGTTTACATGATTCAGACAGAAAACTAGAAAAACAAAGGCACGTGACCTGCGCGTTCTTTTAGCATAGCCTCTATATACTTTAGACAGGATTTCTGCTTATGACAAGGGGGCAATACCGCGCCTGCCGGTTGCAGACTGTCTATGCCGCGATCCGGTTCCGCCGATGCGATATAATCTGAAGCAGCACCACCAGGGCGATAAGGCCGAAGCCCGCAAGGTCTGTTCTCAGACCCGGATGAATGAGGAACAGCCCGCCGGCAATAGCAGGAAGGCGCTCAAAAACCGGCAAGCGTTTGAGCATATACCCTTCAATGCCTATGGCAAGCCCAAACATCCCGATACAAGAGGTAATGATAATCTGGATTACCTGTAACGGTGTGGTTTCGATAAAAAGCATGGACGGGTTGTACACAAAGATATAGGGGATAATAAACGCGGTGATCGCAAGGCGTGTAGCGTTCACGCCGGTCTTGATAGGATTTGACTTAGCAATGGCCGATCCCGCGTAGGCGGCCAGCGCCACAGGCGGAGTAATGTCCGCCACAATTCCAAAGTAGAAAACAAACATATGCGCCGCCAGAATCGGAACCCCCATGCGGACCACAATCGGCGCGGTAATGGTGGCCATGATCACGTAGTTTGCTGTGGTGGGTATGCCCATGCCTAAAATGAGGCAGGCGATCATGGTGAGAAACAGGGCGAGGAAGAGGCTGCTGCTTGCCACAGAAAGGAGCATGGAGATAAGAATCTGCCCAAGGCCCGTGAGGGACACAATTCCCACCACCACACCGGCCACGGCGCAGGCCATAGCGACCCCGATGGTATTCCGGGCGCCGCTTGCCAGCGCGTCGATAAAGGTCGCGGGGCTAAAGCGCGTCTCTTTCCGAAACATACTTACCACGATGGCGGTTAAAATAGCGAAGCACGCCGAGTACGCCGGGGTCCGCCCTAAGGTCATAGATCCCACCAGCACCGCAATCGGCAGGAAAAGGTAGCCCTTGGCTTTGAAGAGCTTCCAAAAGTTCGGGATAGAATCCCGCGGAAGCCCCTCAAGCCCCAGCTTCTTCGCCTCAAAGTGAATCATGAGAAATATGCCGGTAAAATAGAGCGCCGCCGGCAGTATGGCTGAAACCGCGATAACCGGATAGGAAATACCGGTGAGCTCCGCCATGAGAAAGGCGGCGGCTCCCATAATGGGGGGCATGATTTGGCCGCCTGTGGAGGCCGCAGCTTCCACTGCCGCGGCGAACTCCGGTTTATAGCCGGTCTTTTTCATAACCGGAATGGTAACGCTTCCAGATCCTACCGTGTTTGCCACAGAACTTCCCGAATACATACCGCTCAGCGCGCTTGCAATGACCGCCACCTTTGCAGGACCGCCGGACGCGAAACCTGCCACTGCATTCGCCAAGTCTATAAAGAACGAGGCGATGCCGGATTTTTCCAAGAACGAGGCGAGAAATATGAACAGCACGATGAAGGTTGAACAGACTCCGATAGGGGTGCCGATAATGCCGTCTGTCGTATAGAATAATTGATGAATCACCCGCTTGAGGGAAAAGCCTGAGATAACCGCGTAGGTGATAAAGCCGCCTCCCACGACCAGAATGGGAATACCAACCACACGGCGGCACAGCTCGGCGAGAAGCGCAATACCCATAACCCCCATGGCAATATCCAAGGGTTTGAGGAGAATCGCCCGGGCCACGATAGACTCGAAATTCACCGCGTAGTAGAAAAAGGCGGCGGCGCCGAGGATGCCTAAAAGGATGTCGTATACAGCTATATGGTTTTCCCGCTTGGTCATGCTTTTGTGGACAGGGTAGAGGATATAGCCGATGAATACCAGTATCCCCAAAAAGACGCACCGGATAATTTGTTCGGGAAGTTTCGCGATAATCGTAACCCAGAATACATAGGCGGTAAAAAGCAGGAGCAGGCCCTTTACGATATAGTTTTTGACGCCGGAAAAACGGCGCACATTGGACTCCCGGTCGAATTGGGCGATAAGGTCAGCCGCTTC
>JAITHF010000019.1 GCA_031280115.1 Spirochaetaceae bacterium
TATCCGGCGTTTCTTGGGCGAGGACGTTTCCCGGCCCGATTTTGACGGGCTTATGGGTAAGTACGAAGAGGCGCTGGTTATGCGGGAGTTTGAGGGCGGTGGCCATGCGGGAAGCGGCAGTGAAAGCCCTGGGGGGATAGGGATTGCATTTTGTCCCGTCAATAACACTACAGTTTAACGGCCTTTTCTCCGGGGGTTTCAGCGGGCGCGGGAGAGTCTTGCAGGTCTTGCCGGACTGGGTACTGCCGCAGCCGGGCTAGACCGGTCGCTGGGACAGGCGCAAACCGCCCTTACCGGTGTTGATACCGCGTGAGACGGCTTAGATGCCGCACGGCGCTATCACCATCACAGCAGGCGGTAAAATGACCCTGACTGACGGGGACGGGAAGGTAAAGCTGACCAGCATCTTTGGTATCTCTGGCGGCGCTGCCACCGGCATTTATGAGATTATCGGCACTGATAGTGGTGATGATCTAACCACCACAAGCCTTATAAGTGGCGTTATTACCGGCTTGAGTTCCGGCATAACCATTGCAAGAACATCACCGACTCGACTTTTTTTAATGGCGCTTAAGTAACCATCTCCGCGGGGCCCCCCGCATCCGGCGGGGGCGTTCTGCGGGGCGGCTGCCCCCTGTTAAAGCGCGGAGGGTTTCTATAGAAGAATATGGGGGGCGAAAGACCCCCCCAAACCCCCCATAAGCGCGGCGTGTGCTGCGCCCTTTCGGGGGCGCGGCGGGTTGTCGAGACCGCAGCGATAGGGTATGCTAAGGATATGAGAATTCCAAGAAAAAAAGATAAACGGCCTAGTTTCCGTACTGTATGGGCGGCGCTTCAAGAAACATCGCTCCAAATGAAAGAGACGGACCGGAGGTTCAAAGAAACCGACCGGAAGATTCAAGAGACTGACCGGGTTGTTCAGGAGACAAGCAAGATTGTGCAAGAGACGAGCCGGAAAGTTGCCGAACTGTCAAAAAATATCGGCGGGTTAAGCAATTCTTTTGGCATGTTTGCAGAGTCCTTTTTTTCAGGAAACCTGCTGGAGCTGTTTCGCGGCGCGGACTATAACCTTACCAAGGGAGGGCGGAACATTAAGTTTCAGGAGGGCCCGCGGATTATTGCGGAGGCGGATGTCTTTCTTGAAGACAAGACGATAGCCGTACCGGTGGAGATTAAGTTTGCGCTTTCCCGGGAACACGTTGACGAACACCTTGAGCAGATAAAGCGGATACGGGAGTACATGGACGGCACAGGGGACAGGCGGGTCTTGATAGGCGCCGTTGCCGGCGGAACCGTGAACGAGGATGTATGCCGCTATGCCCATAAAAAGGGCCTGTATGTGCTCGTGCAGAGCGGGGACGCGGCGGAACTTGCCGAACTGCCCCAAAACTTCCGCCCCGCCCAATTCTTTCCCGCGGCGCCTCCCGCAGCGCAGTACGGCTGAAGCGGCGGCGCCTGCGAAGCCGGCCTTGCCATAGGGCAACGGTTGAAACAGCTCTCCGGCTGCCGCAGGGTGGGATAAGGTATTTTATAAAACGTGCCGATTATGATACCATACTATTACTATTTTAAGAACCCCGCCTGTGAGGGGAACTAGGAGAGATGAAGTCTTATGGCGAAACAAACCTATATTGGTATGGCGTTTGCAGCCCTTTTGTGGGGAACCGGATCCGCTGCCGCGGACGCTCAGGCGGCGTTTACTATACGCTTTTATGATAAACAGGTCTATTATGTGTCAGAAGCGCCTATCTATGTGCAGGTTACTATAACCAATAACACAGCCGCCCCGTTCCGGTTCAAACTGGCGGACGACCGGGCGTTCTCTCTTGATTTTAACGTGAGAACCATGACCAACCGTTCTATAGAGCCGGCGCGCATCCTCATCCGCAAACGCACCCAGTACCAGCACGTTTATTTTCGAGAGATAACTGTGGAAAGCGGCGAGGCTTTTTCTTTTGTGGAAGACTTGAGAAATTACGCGGACCTGAGCCAGAGCGGTACCTTCATGGTGCAGGGCACTATGTACCCGGAACTGTACCGGGAAACCGGCAGCGGCGATATCCGCCCCCTTGAGTCTAACCGGCTCCCCCTCAGTATCCGCCCCCCCTCTCTTCAAGGGCCGGACGGTATCCCTCTTGAAATGGACGCAGAAACAAACGCGGTGCTGGCACGGGAGAAACTGCCGCCAGACGAAGTGGTGCGCTATCTTCTCTCTGCCCGGCAGAAATCCCAGTGGGAGAAATTTTTCCTGTACCTTGATGTAGAGGCTATGCTCGCCAGAGATCCGGTGCGGCAGCGCCAGTGGCTTTCTGAATCCGAAGAAGGGCGCCGGAGAATGGTAGCCCGATACCGGGAAGATGTGCGTAACGCCACCGCTGACAGCGATATAGCGAACCTCCCCATAGCGTTCCAGATAGAACGGACAACCTATAACGAAATGGAAGGCACGGTTACGGTACAAGAACGGTTTCGGATAGGAACCGTTACCGAAAGAAAACGATACGTCTATTACCTGTACCGCAAAGACGATATCTGGAGTATCGTGGATTACTCAGTCAATAACCTGGGAACCGAATAGGTTGAGGATAGCCCAACAAAATAAATAAAAAAGGAGGAGGCTTTGGCTGTTGAGGAACTTGCCGCCCTTTCGCGGTATTACGGCGCCAATACGGACTATGTTATTGCCGGCGGCGGCAATACGTCTTTTAAGGATCAGGATACCTTGTATATTAAAGGTTCAGGAATGGCCCTGAAAGACTGCGCTCCTGAACATTTTGTCCGCATGGACAGGCGCGCGCTGGCGCGGATCTGGGCCAAGACCTATCCGGCCCTTCCTGACGAGCGGGAGCGGGGCGTGCTTGAAGATATGATGGCCGCCCGCCGCAAGGGGGAGGAAAAAAAACGCCCCAGCGTGGAGACCCTTCTGCACGATATACTGCCCTTTAATTGGGTGGTGCATACCCATCCGGCGCTGGTGAACGGCCTCACCTGCGCTCAAGACGGGGAACAGGCGGCGCGGGATTTGTTCGCCGGCACGGCGCTATGGATTCCCGCCGCCAATCCTGGGTATATCCTCTCCCGTGCGGTCAAAGACGCGCTGGACGCCTGTACCGGCAATCCCCCTGGGGTTATCTTCCTGCAAAACCACGGCGTTTTTGCAGCGTCTGACTCCGCTGACCATATAAAGGCGTGTTACCAGCATATTATGCGTACAATCAATACAAAAGCGGCGGCAGCGGCGCCCTCGCTTGAGGATTATGTTTCCGAGTGGGGGTTTTCACCGGCGGTTATATCCGCATTAGAAAAAAAAGAGAAAATGGAGAAAATAGGAGGTTGCGCGGCGTTTGCCCGAAATCGAGAAATCGCCGGACTGGTACGGGACCGCGCCTCGTTTTATCCGGTTTCGTCAGCGTTTACGCCGGACCATATTGTGTACGCCGGAAGCGAAGCGCTTTTTGTGGAAACGAGTCTGGACTCCCCTGAAAAAGTTATCTCTGCGATACAAAGCCGCTTGAGCCAAACCCCGCGCCCCCCTAAAATTATCGCGGTACAAGGTATGGGCGTTTTCGGCGTGGGCGCCTCGAAAAAAGCCTGCGGCCTGGGGCTTGAGCTTTTTATTGATGCAGCGAAGGTGGCGGCCTACACAAAAGCCTTCGGGGGGCCCCGTTTCATGCCGCAAGACCAGATAGATTTTATCAATAATTGGGAAGTGGAACGCTATCGCACCCGGGTTTCCACGGTTTGAGGCATCGGGCTTTTAGAGGACGGCAAAACAGGCCGCTTTATGAAAACAAATGAAAACAAATGAAAACAAATGAAAACAAATAAATATGAAAATAGAGACCGGATTGAACGGGCCTACGAACTGGCGCAAGAGGCGTACCGCGCCTTTGATGTGGCTGTTGAAGAGTGTATCTGCGCGGCGCTGGACATCCCTATTTCTATTCAGTGCTGGCAGGGAGACGACGTAACCGGCTTTGAGGAGGCTTCCAGCGTGGGGCGCGGCGGTATCCTTGCCACCGGAAGCTATCCCGGGCGGGCCCGCAACGGTGATGAACTGCGAAAAGACGCTGAGTTCGCCTTTTCCCTTATTCCGGGTAAAAAGCGCTTTAACCTGCACGGCTTCTACGCTGAAACCGGCGGACGCGCGGTTAGCCGGGATGAGATCGCGCCTGAGCATTTTGAGCGCTGGATGGCATGGTCAAGGGAACAGCGTATCCCCCTTGATTTTAACCCCTCGTTCTTTTCCCATCCCCTTGCGGAGTCCGGCTATACCCTGTCCCACAAGGATCCGAAGATACGCCAATTCTGGATTCGCCATGCTATAGGCGCCCGGCGGATCGCCTCGGCGTTTGGCGCCAATCAAGACAGCCCGGCAATAAACAACCTGTGGATCCCTGACGGCTCAAAAGACGCGCCTGTGGACCGCCTGTCCCCGCGGCTCCGGCTTCGAGACGCGCTGGACGAGCTCTACGCTGTCCCGCTCAAAGGTCTTACCGACGCCCTTGAAAGCAAACTCTTCGGCATTGGGAGCGAAGCCTATGTTGTAGGCTCCCATGAATTTTATCTTGGATATGCCGGGGCGAAACAGCTTTACCTCTGTCTTGACATGGGGCATTTTCATCCCACCGAAACCATCACGGACAAAATTTCCGCGGCGCTTCTCTTTGTGCCCGGAGTGCTCCTCCATTTCAGCCGGGGCCTTCGCTGGGATTCGGATCACGTGGCGATTTATTCAGACGATCAGCGTGACTTGTGCCATGAAATCGTCCGCCAAAAGGCGCTTAGCCGCATACGCCTTGCGCTTGACTTCTTTGACGCTTCGATAAACCGCGCCGCCGCCTGGATCATCGGAGCCCGGAGCCTGCGGAAGAGCCTTCTGGAAGCCTTTTTGGAGCCTACGCAGATGTTGCTGGACGCGGAGAACGCGGGCAAATACCATGAGCGCTTGGGCCTTATGGAAATAAGCAAAACCCTGCCGTTCTCGGCAGTTTGGGATAAACTGTGCCTTGACGCGGCGGTTCCTATCGGCCCTGACTGGCTGGCTTTGGTTAATGAGTACGAGGAAAAGACGCTGCTAAAAAGATAGGAAACAGACAGGAACGGGGCGGCGTCCGGGAAAAACCCTTGACTGCGGCGGTTTAGGTCTAGTATAGTTAAAAACAGTTAAAAAACAGTAGGGCATTAGATGACCTTAGTGTCCTAAACAGCTTCGGCTTTGGCCGCGGGCGTGTTTCAGAATGTTGTGAACGGCAGGAATTCAAGAGATGATGCGTATAATTCCCATCGCGAGCGGTAAAGGCGGGGTCGGCAAATCCTTAGTGGCGGCAAACTTGGGCGTGGCCTTTGCCAAAACAGGAAAGCGGGTGATTCTGGCGGATTTGGATTTGGGCGCCTCGAATCTGCATCTCGTTTTGGGGCACCAGTCCCCCAAGGTAGGGATTGGTACTTTTCTAAATGATACCCGATCGGATTTTTCTAAAGTTATTGTGGATACAGATGTGCCGGGGCTGCGGTTTATCCCCGGAGATACAGAGATACCCGGCACCGCCAATCTCAAACTGGTGCAGCGCAACGCTCTGTTCAAGCGGCTTTTGGCGCTCAAAGACGAGACGGATATTCTTATCATTGATCTGGGCGCGGGCACCCATCAGTCTATTTTGGATTTCTTTCTGCTTTCCGGTCAAGGAATTGTGGTAACTTCTCCGGCGGTTACAGCAGTGCTTAACGCATACGTGTTCCTTAAAAACACGGTCTTTAGATTGATGTATACGGTCTTTACCAAAGGAACCAAGGCATACGGGTATCTTGAGCAGATACGCAGAGACGGTTCGGGCCCGCAAAAGCTCTATATCCCCAAAGTCCTCCCTGAAATAAAGCGCATTGATCCGGTTTCATACGATAAATTCATGGCCCGTATTAACCTGCTCCACCCCAGGCTCATTACTAATATGGTTGAAGACCCCAAAGATGTGGACGTGGCCATGAAGATACGCCGGTCCTGCGAAGAATATCTTGATTTGAAAATTGAACATCTAGGGGTGATTTATCGCGATTCCCTACAGGATACCGCCTTGGCCTCCCGGCTGCCGGTCACTATCTATAAACCCCAGTCCATACTCGCCCAAGGGATTTACCGCATTGCTGACAAGATACTCAAAACGCCGGAGGATCAGTTTCTTCCCAATGATAAAGACATTGACGACAGCTTTACCGAAGCCGGCGCCGAAGCGGAAATTGATTTTGAGAGCAAAATGGAATATGTGGAAGATTTGCTCCACTCAGGCGCCCTGACCCAGGGTGATTTAATTGAAACCGTAAAATCCCAGCAGTTTGAAATCGCTAAATTAAAAAAAGAAAATAATTTTCTGAAACTAAAATTATCCCAAGCTATGTCCCAGGGCTTTAAGCCCTCAGCATCCTATTGAGGCCGGGACAGCGTTTGTGGGTATTTTTTTATTTGCGCCGTATGCTAATCCTATTCAATCGTCTCTTCGATCAACGAAAGTTGCAATCATGGGTATAAAGAGGTTTTATTTATCATGCCGTCCCTGTTATTAACCATATCATTTCCCGGGTGGTTATCTCCGGAGATTATTCCGGGGCTTCCCTTCCGCTGGTACAGCCTCATGTATATCGCGGCCTTCGGCACCGCTTTCCTGCTCTACCGGGCGCAGGTGCGGGAACGCCGTTTCCCTATGCGGGACGACGAGCTCTCAAACCTGTTTTTCTGCGGCATTCTGGCGCTCATTATAGGAGCGAGGGTATTCTCGGTCATGGTGTACGAACAAAACCAGGTGTACCAGCGCCAGCCCTGGCTTGTGTTCTGGCCCTTTCAGGACGGACGGTTTACCGGACTGCAAGGCATGAGCTATCACGGCGGGGTCATCGGGGGCATACTGGCAATCCTTATCTATTCCGGCGTAAAGCGCTTTGACTATCGTGAAATCGGCGATATGTTCGCTGCCAGTATTCCCTTGGGCTATACTTTCGGACGTCTTGGCAACTTTGCAAACGGGGAATTATACGGCCGCGTAAGCACCGGCCCTTGGGGGATGGTGTTTCCTTTTGCCCAGGGGCTTCCCGCCGGAGAAACCTGGGTTAAAGAGGCGGCGGCAAAGGCCGGCATCGCCATTCAGAGCGCCTCGGTAAACCTGCCCCGCCACCCCTCCCAGTTGTATGAGGCTTTTCTTGAAGGCGTGCTTCTGTGGCTTATTATCTGGCTCTGTAGAAACCGGAAGCCTTTCAAGGGATTTCTCATAGGGCTCTATCTTATGGGCTACGGTATCTTCCGGTTTGCGGCGGAGTATTTTCGGGAGCCTGACGCGAAACTGGGATACCGCATCCAATTTATCGAAACCGGCCTGCCTGCCGCGCTCTCCCATCCGCCCTTTAGTTTTTCCACAGGCCAAGTCTTTTCGTTTGCCATGTTTGCCCTGGGCCTCCTCTGGCTGGTTATCGCTTCCCGGCTGCCGGATCACAAGCCGAAACTGGTGTATCTTGACTCAGCGAGAGCGGGCGCGGCGCAGAGAGCCGAAACAGCGGCGGCGCGGAAAGGCCGCCGGAAACTACAAAGAAAGTTGAGGTAACAGGATGCGCTATTACAGCACGAGAAACAAGAAAACCGGCGTGAGTTTCGCGGCAGCGGCGCTGGCCGGCCTCGCGCCGGACGGCGGGCTTTTTGTGCCCGAATCAATCCCCCAATACCCTCGAGCCGTACAAACATCTTTGGGCGCGATGAGTTTCAGGGACGTCGCCTTTGAAACCGTAAAACTGTTCGCGGAACAGGAAATACCCGATCCGGCGCTGGCAGACATTATCGAGGCCGCGTACCCCTTCGCGGCGCCGCTGGTACCGGTGGACGGCCGTCTGGTGCTGGAACTGTTTCACGGCCCCACCGCGGCCTTCAAGGACTTCGGCGCCCGCTTCATGGCGCGAGTCTTTTCCTATCTGCGGCGGGGGGAAAACAAGCCCCTGCATATCCTCGTAGCCACCTCCGGAGATACCGGCGGCGCCGCGGCAGACGGGTTTTACGGCGTTGAGGGCATCGTTGTTACCGTACTGTATCCGAAAGGGCGGGTCACCCCCTTGCAGGAACAGCAAATCGCAGGGCTTGGCGGAAATATCTCGGCCCTGGCGGTGGAGGGGAGTTTTGACGACTGCCAGCGCTTAGTAAAAGCCGCGTTCGGGAACGAGGAATTAAAAAAGCGCCTTGCCCTGTCTTCGGCCAATTCGATTAACATAACCCGCCTCATTCCGCAGGCGGTTTACTACGCCGCGGCAGCGGGGAAAGCCTTTGCGGGAAAAAGCGATCCCCTGGAAGCGGCAAGCCCTGTATCTGCGGCCTTTACCCGGTCCGATACGCTTAAGCCCGCGGCAAAGCAGCCGACTGCCTTCTGCGTGCCTTCGGGCAATTTCGGAAACCTTGTGGCCGGCCTTTACGCGCTTGAAATGGGCGCCCCTATCCGCCTCTTCATCGCGGCGACCAACCGCAACAAGACCATACCGGATTACCTTGAAACGGGCTATTACGAAGCGCGGTTCGCTAAAACCACCGTTTCCAACGCTATGGACGTGGGCGCGCCGAGCAATGCGGAGCGGATGATAGCCCAGTGGTCTTTGCCGGAGATTCGGCGCATGGTGCGGGGGGTTTCGGTATCTGACGAAGAAACCCGCGCCGCCATCGCGCAGGTTCACAAGGCGGCGGGTTATTTCCTTGACCCCCATACCGCCGTGGGCTGGCGCGGGGCGGATATATTGGGGATTGAGCGCAATTTAGGAGGCGGCAATCTCGCGGTGCTGGCAACGGCGCACCCTGCCAAGTTCGCCGGCATCGTGGAACCTATAACCGGCCCGGTCCCGGTCCCGCTGTCCCTTAAAAAAGCGCTTGAACGGAAACCCCGGTCCGCGGTGATTCAGGCGGAACTTTCCGCGCTCATGGAAGTATTGGAGGTAGTACGATGAAACCCTGTCCCTGCGGAAGCGCGCTTCCCTACAGCGAATGCTGCGAGCCCTATATACAAGGCTCCCGAAAGCCCCCGACCGCTGAGGCCCTTATGCGGAGCCGGTATACTGCATATACCGAACACGCTATCGAGTATATTATTGACACCTGTACCAGAAACGGCAAAAACGATATTGACGCGCGCCAGACAAAGCAGTGGAGCGAGAATTCCCAGTGGCTCGGCCTCAAGATACTGTCTGTTGAGAAAGGCGGCGGAGAAGACACCGAAGGGACCGTAGAGTTTGAGGCAGTGTATGAGTGGGACGGGCTCAAAGACATTCACCATGAAAAGGCGCTTTTTAAGAAGCTCAACGATGCGTGGTTCTATGACGCAGGGGAAATTATCCCAAAAACCATAGTGCGGACCGCGCCTAAGATAGGGCGGAACGAGCCGTGCCCCTGCGGAAGCGGCAGAAAATACAAACACTGCCACGGCAGAACGCCAAACCCCTCCTTCCCCTAAACAGGCGCGGCCCGGGCCGGCTTTGCGGGCGTACCCGAATACGCTCAGGCCTAACGCCCGCGCCCTATAAAACACGATAGGCTCGGGCGGGGCTTGCGGAAGCGGGTGGTTTTTGTTAGGCTGGGGCATGATCGTGATGAAATTCGGCGGCAGTTCTGTTGCCAACGGGGATCGTATCCGCCATGTGGTTGAGATCGTTAAAGCCGAGCTCCCGCGCAAACCTGTGCTGGTGCTCTCTGCTATGGGAGACACCACAGACCGCCTCCTTGAAGCCGCCGCCGGAGCCCTTGAAACCGGCGGCGTGTCAGTCGGCCAAATCGCCGGCCTCCACATAAAAACCATACAGGAATTAGCCCTGGGCCCGGCAGTACGGAACGAAGCGGAGGCGCTGCTTGAAGAGCTGCGGAACCTCCTTTTGGGAATCTCCATGATTAAAGAACTGACCCCCAGAACCAGAGATTATCTTGTGTCCTTCGGGGAGCGCCTGTCAGTGCGGATAGCCGCGGCCTACTGCAAGAGCATAGGCGTCCCCTCCTGCGCCCTTGACGCCTGGGACGCGGGGTTTATTTCGGATTCCCACTTCTCCTCTGCAGAACTCCTTAAAGAAAGCTGGGACCTTATCCCCAAAACCCTCATCCCATTGGCGGATCAGGGTATCCTGCCTGTGGTAACCGGCTTTATCGCCAAAAACGAGGCCGGCAGGATCACCACGCTGGGGCGCGGCGGGTCTGACCGGAGCGCCACCATCATCGCCGCCGCGTGCAAGGCCGAAGAAGCCCAGGTCTGGAAGGATGTTGACGGGATTCTCAGCGCAGATCCGAGGCTGGTGCCCTCAGCGCGGCCTGTGGAGGCGGTTACCTATGAGGAAGCCTCTGAGCTGGCCTATTTCGGCGCTCAGGTCCTGCACCCCTGGGCCATGCGCCCCTGCATGAAGAGCGGGACCCCGGTGCTGGTCAAAAACTCCTACAACCCAAAGGCCCCGGGAACCCGTATCCATTCAGGTCCTGAGCGCCGGAGCGATCCGGTGCTGGCTATTACCTCCCGAAAAAATATAACCCTGGTTGACATTCTCTCAACAAGAATGTTGGGGCAGTACGGGTTTCTGAAAGAGGTGTTTTCGGATTTTGCGCGGCACGGCATATCGGTTGACATGGTTGCCACAAGCGAGGTTTCTATTTCAGTGTCTTTGGACTCGGTGTATGACTTAGAGGGCCTGAAGGCAGACCTTACCCGTATCGCGTCAGTGGACATTAAGCGCGGCAGGGCTATTGTTACGATTATCGGGGATGTGAACCGGTCCTCAGAGATACTGCACCGGGCTTTTTCGGTGTGCGCCAGAGGAGGAATACCAGTGCAGATGGTTTCTGTGGGCGCCAGCAAGGTGAATATCAGTTTTATCGTACAGGATGATCAGGCTGCCCGGGCGGTACAGGACCTGCACGAAGAATTCTTCCCCCCGCCCCCGAAGAGGGATTCGACGGCGTAGAGGCGCGGCGCCCGCATGACGTAGCGCCTCAGCGGAATTCGCAAGCGAAAGGGCGCGGCGCAGGAAGCCCCCTGCGGGGGATTCTGTGACTCAAGGTACGGCGGTGCGGGTTTCTGGTGCAGGGCTTGCATGGGGCGGCGCATCAGCGCGATTCGATAGCGTTAGCGGCGTTGCACACGTCGCGCTAGTGGGGGGTTTGGAGGGCAGCCGAAGGCTGTTCCCTTACACGGAGTTCGCACAAAGAGGCGTAAAACATGAAGCGCTGATAAAAGAGCCCTCCACATCCTCTTAAAAGAGGCGCGCAGCGCCGGTAATTCGTTATAGAACAATGATTTATCTGGGGACAGGATAGTTTTTCTTGTTAGCAAACAAACTTATTTTGTTAGCAAACAAACTTATTTTGCTAACAAACAAACTCGCTTTGTTAGCAAACAACTTTTATTTGCCGGCAAAAAAACCGGTTTTCCTGCCGCGCTCTGTTATTATACTAAGAATTATCGGCGCTTTCGCGCCTCTTTGGGAAGAATTTGGAGGGTCATAGACCCTCCAAACCACCCCTAAAGGCTTCCTGCCTCGCGCCCGTGCGTTTGCGAAGCCCGCTGAGGCGCAACTTCTGGGTTGTGACTAAACGTGCAAACCCGCTCGCCGCAGGAAGCGCGTGAACCCCCCGCAGGGGGCAGCCTTCGGCTGTTAGAAGAGAAAGCCGAAGCCTAAGCCGAAATAGGGCGCCACCCCTAAGGTGTGCAGCGGGGCAAGCATATTCTTGTACCGGTTCTTGTTGGCGAAACGGTAAGATGCGGTTTCTTCCGCCGATTCATTCGGCACCGGGCTCTTAAAGAACGTCCAGATGCCGTTGACGCCGGTCTTGAAAAAAAACCACTTCCCTATGCGGAATAAAAAAGAAATATCCCCCTGAAGCCCCATATTGATATCAGAAAACGATGCGGAAGCGGTGCTTTCGGTTGACCCGTAGTCCATAACCGTATGATCTGATATGGACCAGAAGGTTCCTGCGGAAAAAATCACCATGACCCAGGGATTAACCCGTAAGATAAAAGACGGGCCCACCGCAAGGCCGAACTCCGCCAAAAGCATCGGGGACTCAGATGCGTTCTCAAGCGAAGCAGGGTTGTCGCCGGCGCTCCGCACCGTAATAAGATAGTCGATAAAAAAGCCCACCGGCGAAGATTTGGGGTAAAAAGACGTTCCCAAATTGAACTGAGGGCCGTAATAGAGAAAATCCGATTGTTTCTCTTTATAGAAAGACCAGCCGGTATTAAAATTAAACAAAGTTTCCCCGTACCCAAGCGCCGCGGCGGAGAAAAGCGCCCACCATACAAACCATCTTTTCATTACGAAGCCTCCTCTTTGAAATATACCGCCCTATGCCCTTGATTCCAATTCTTTTCCCTTTCCCCCTCCCCAGGCGCTAAACCCCCGCGCCGCTTGGCGCAGGGGCCTTTTGTTAGACGCCCAGCAGTTTCGCGTAGGCTTTAAGCGCGTCGTCGCCAGCGTCTCCTGACAGCACTTTCTTGGCGAGCAATTTGCCTAACTGCACCCCTTCTTGATCAAAACTGTTGAGGTTCCATATAAAGCCCTGAAACATGACTTTGTTCTCAAAGTGGGCGAGCAGGGCGCCCAGGGCTTTGGGGGTGAGCCGTTTGCCGTAAATGAGGCTTGAGGGGCGGCAGCCCGGGAACTCCTTGTTCCGGTTGGAGTCGGTTTTGCCCTTGGCGAACGCCACGATCTGGGCCGCAAGGTTCGCGTTGAGCTTGGCCTGGCTGGTGGAATTTTCGACTGAAATATCCTCCCGAAGCTGGCTCTCGGTAAAGCCCACGAACTGAAGCGGGACAATCGAGGCGCCTTGGTGAAGGAGCTGGTAAAACGAATGCTGGCCGTTGGTGCCCGGCTCCCCGAAGACCACAGGCCCTGTGGCGTAGTTGATGCGCTGGCCGTTCCGGTTTACCCGCTTGCCGTTGGACTCCATGTCAAGCTGCTGCAAATGCGCCGGAAAGCGGGAGAGGGCCTGGCTGTAGGGCAGGACCGCAGTGGCAGGGTAGTTAAGAAAGTTCCGCTCCCAAACCCCAATGAGCGCGTCAAGAAGCGCGGCGTTTTTAAGGATGTCAGGCTCAAGCGCCAGCGCGTCCGCCTCCCCTGCGCCGTCAAGAAGTTCCTTAAAAGTATCGGGCCCAAAGGCAAGGGACAGGATGACCCCGCCTGCGGCTGACGTGGACGAGTAGCGCCCTCCGATAAAATCATCAATATAAAACGAGTCAAGGTACGCGGGGTTATGGGACAGGGGGCTTGTTTCGCTGGTCACCGCCACGAGGTGCTTGCTTGGGTCAAGGCCCGCTTTAAGGAGCTTTTCTTTCACAAAAAGTTCGTTTGCAAGGGTTTCCTGGGTAGTGCCGCTCTTGGAAACCAGTATGAACAAGGTTTCGTCAAGCGGAACCGAAGCGGCGGTCTGGGCCGCGTCGTCAGGATCCACATTGGAGATAAACGCCCCCCGCAGGCGGCGCCTGCCTTCAGCCGCGGCCCACTGTTCCAGCGCCAGATACAGGGCCCGGGGCCCCAGGTCGGAGCCGCCGATGCCTATCTGCACCGCGGCGGTAAACCTCTTGCCTGTGGAGCCCCGGATGTTCCCGTTATGCACGTTCTCGGCAAACGCGGAGAACCGGTCAAGCTCCAGCCGGTAGAACGAGCCTATGTCCTTCCCCTCATGGCTCACCCGCCTGCCCGCCTGCCCCCGCAGGAGGTGGTGCAGCACCTTCCTGCCCTCTCCGGTATTCATAGTTTCCCCGTCAAGGAGGGCGTTATATTTCCCGATAAGCTCCTGTTCTTCAGAGAGGTTCTGCAAGGCCGAGAGGAGCGCCGGGTCCGCTGCTTTGGCCGCCCATGAATAGGAAAGGCCCCCGGCCATAGGAGCGATGCTGGATACCACCCGCTCAGCCGTGAGCAGGGCCCCTGAATCAAAGGTTTTCCCCTTTGCCGCCAGATCCGACAGCTTTTTATACGCGCCGGTTTTGTCAAAATCAAGATAGTTCATGTATCAATGCCTCCTCAGCGCTTCCGGCATTCTTATTCTTTTATGTGCCGTTTTATCGCCTGCTGCATCTTTTTAAGATGTTTGCTACCGAAAAGATTATACTAATCAGCGCCGCCGCGCAAGGCGCCCCCCTTGTAGGGCGCGGCGCCGGCAGGGTACACTGGGCCTATGAAAATTACCCGCCCCGTGAAAAAGCCTGTGCTCGCGCTCCTTATCAAGCGGACGGTTTCGTTTTTTTTCGCCTTGTGCCTTCTTATCATCTTTCTCTACAGTATAGGCACCCTGCGGGGCTTTATGGACAGCACCCAGATGCGCCTCCTGCGCCTCGGCGCCAGGGCGGGGCTGTTCCTGTGGGTCGGCGCGGGGTACGGCGCGGCTCTGGACTGCTACCTCCTCTTTCAGGGCAAGAAATATTATATACGAAGCCTCATCTCATACATCATAGTAGGCGCCTTCGGGATGGCGGCGGCGCTCTTTTCGGCATTTATTTTAGTCATTACTCAGGGAAAAGGGGGGTGAACCCGGATGAATCAGGAAAAGCGGCTTAAAGCCCTGCGGGGCGCGGCCTGCGCGTTGAACGAGAAAGAGGATATTTCCCGGCAGGCGGCGGCGCTGTACGACGCGCTTCTGCGGGAAAACCGTCTTCAGGAGGAGGATCTGGTGTCCCTTATCTTTTCAGTGACCAAAGACCTTGACGCGGAGAACCCCGCCTCAGCCCTGCGCCGGAGCGGCAGGGCCCGGGAGGCCGCGCTCTTCGCGGTGCAGGAGGCGGACACGGCGGGCAGCCCGGCGCGGGTTATCCGCGCCCTTGCCCACTGCTATCTTACGGGAGAGCCGGTGCATATCTACCGGAACGGCGCCGAATCCCTGCGGCCTGACCGCTCTCATCTTGCGGATTCCGATACAATAGCATATAATCAAACACATATACCCAAAAGCAAAGGTTCAGACCATGATGTTTAATCGGTTCAAAAAGTACGGCGCGCTTGTTTCCTGCCTGTTCCTGCTGGCCCTGGCCCGGGCCGGCGCGGAGGAACACCCCCCGCGCTTCAGTATAAGCATGGACGTTACCATGAACCGCTATAAAAACTGCGCGTTCGGACACGCCCTGACCGTGGAATTCAACCTGTTTGATTTTATGGCCAACGGGGTATCCCTTAACGGGAGCGACGACTTCACCGTTGCCACCGTGCTTGAGCCGTCTGTTTTCGCCCGGAAGTACCTGTTTACCCTGTTCTTTGTCCAGTTTGACCTGGGCATGAGCATCAGCATTGAAAAAAATAACTCGGCGGTTACGGCCCTTGCAGGAATAAGCGGGGGGTTCCAGTGCCTTCTTGCCAAGGGGGATTATGTTCTCGAACCCTATATAAAAGCGGGGTACCCTTTTATTTTCGGCCTGGGCCTGCGGGTAGGGAGCCGCCTTTAAAAAAAAACCTCCGGGGACGGCGGATAGGATGATGCATGATAACGGTTAATTTTCATGGCGTGCGCGGCAGCCATCCTGTGGCGGACCCG
>JAITHF010000104.1 GCA_031280115.1 Spirochaetaceae bacterium
GGGGAGCGGATGTATGAGCGGGACATGAACTTGATTGACGCCTACGACAAGATAAACCGGCTGGAGAAGACCGCCCTGAAGCTGGCCGTCGCGGTGGTCTGTCTTGCCAGCGCCCTGGCCGTGGCTGGTATCTTGATTATTCGCAGGTTTGTGTTCTAAAGGTTTTAGAAATTATTTGTAGATACACCTATCCTAAAAGACACTAAATAAATATATTATATAGACTTATATGATGTTACTTATTTTGGTTCCAAAATTAACCTATCCTGCCCCCACATAAATCGTTGTTTTATAATGAATCATCGGCGCTTCGCGCCTCTTGAAGAGATGTGGAGGGTCATATACCCTCCACGCCACCCATAAAGGCTTCCTGCCCCGCGCCCTTCCGCCTGCGAATTCCGCTGAGGCGCCGCTTCGGGGTTGTGACTAAACGTGCAAACCCGCTCACCGCAGGAAGCACCTGAAACAGCCGCAGGCTGCCCGCAGGGGGTGACTAAAATTGCAAACCCTCCCGCCGCAAGAAGCACGTGAACCCCTCTTCGGGGGTTGCTCTTTAGTATAAAAAATAGTATTTTATACGAGAGAGAGCGGTTAATCCACTATTTTATACGAATAAGGAGCGGGTAAATGATTTCTATTGTTGCTATTGCTGCGGAAGAAGCGGATTTGAACGGTATTCTGGCGCGGTTTTCATCGCAAAACGATTTTCTCGTGCGCGGGCGGGGAAAAAACGGGTACGACGCGCTTAAACTGGTAGAAAAAATGCGGCCTGATGTGGCTGTTCTTGATATTTGCCTTGATATGGCCGGCGGTCTGGAACTTATCCCCCTCTTAAAACGCAAATCCCCCCAAACAGCGCTCTTGTTTCTCAGCGCAAGGTATGACGAAAGCGCCGTCTGCGAAGCAGTAATCCGCGAAGATGTCCGGGGATACCTCCTTAAAAACGCGGACATGGACAGCCTCATTTTCGCGGTCCGGCGGGCCAGCGAGGGAGGCCGCTTTATAAGCCCCGGAATTAACGAGCAGGTCTACCGTATTCTGGCGAAACTCCTTAAAACCGCAAAGGAATACCCGACCGCCACGCCTCAAGGCAAGGCGGGAAACGCCGCGCTGACCCGTATTTCCGCCACAGAACTGCGGATATTCGCGTCTATCGGGCAGGGGTATTCTACCAAAGAAATAGCAGAAGAACTGCGCCTCGCCCCGGGAACGGTCAGGAACTATATTTCCTCGGCCATGCAGAAAACCGGCTTGCGCCAGAGAACCGAAATACCCCTCTTCGCCCTTAAAAACGGCATGATTAAACAACTCTAGGGCGCGGCCTGGGCGCGACTGAAGGTACGCCGGTATGCAAGCGGGGAAAGCCCGGTGCATTTCTTAAAAATACGGGAGAAATGAAAGGGGTTCTCAAAGCCGAAATGGTCTGCTACGGCGCCGACTTTAAGGTTCGTGTCCACCAGAAAAGAAGAGGCCGCCTCGATTTTAAGGCGGGTAAAGTATTGGAACGGAGAGATGCCCAGTTTCTGATGAAAAAGCCGGATGAAATGCTCAGAGGAAAGCCCCAGCCTGCCTGCAAGAGAATCAATACTCACCTTTTCCTGTACCAGTTTCCCCATAAGCGCCAAGGCGCGCTCGATATGCTCGTTCCGGGCGCCGGCCTCTTCCCATGATTCGGGCTTCTCCTGCCGGGCCTCGCCGAACCAGCGGTGGAGCAAACTCAGTAATAGATATTCCCCGGCGCGGCTGCAAGTTCTGTCGCCGGTAAGGCGGTACAGCTCCTCCACCAGAAAATGCTCCCGGGATTCAACCGGCAGAAAGCGCTTGAGCGGCTCATTGCCGGAACCGGCGCTGTCAATAATGGGCAGAAGCTCCCGGTCAGAGGCAAGCGCCGTGTCCGGCTCAAAGAGGATGGCATAATAACTCAAGGGTTTCCGTACCGCGTCCGGCAAAATCGAATGGAATTCCCTGGGGCGCACGAGAAACAGCCGGTTCCCCTCGATGGCATACCGGGACCGGTTGACCAGAAACGCCCCGTTCCCCTCAAGAAATAAATGAATCTCATAATCTCCCTGGTCATGGGTATGATACCGCCCGTGCCAGGCAAGTTTGTCTCCCCCGACCAGCTTATACACATACACCGCATCTTTTATACGCATAATGGGCACATAAAGCCTTTAAAAATAAATAAAATAAAAAATAAAGTTTGAGAAAAAAAATCAGAGCGCTGCCAGAATATCAATAATAGATATGATTCGTCAATATTTCGTATGGGAACTGCCGCGTAAACTTGATAGGATAGGGTATGCGCTCTTATAAACGCGCTTTTCTATACACGCGCGCTCATGGGTACGCTTTCACGGCGCCGGCGCGGGTATGCAGGGGGTTGACAGGAGTTACGCTATGAAAACAGTATGCGGAATCGATTTAGGGACCCAAAGCTGTAAGGTTTTGGTGTATGATTACCAGCGGAAAGAAACCGTCGCCCGTTCCCAAGAGCCGGTGGACATGATTTCCGAAAACGACGGCACCAGAGAACAGTGCGCCGAGTGGTATGAGCATGCGCTGCAAGCGTGTTTCGACCGGATTGACCGGAGCCTCAAAGCCACGGTCGCCGCGGTCGGGGTGTCCGGCCACCAGCACAGTTTCGTGCCTCTTGACGAGGCGGGAAAGCCCCTCTACCGGGTGAAGCTCTGGTGCGACACGTCAACCGCGCCGGAGTGCGCCCAGCTTACCCAGGCCGCAGGCGGGGAGGCGGCGCTCATCGCGGAGACCGGCCTTCCCATGCGCCCGGGCTACACGGCGCCCAAGGTGCTCTGGCTCAAAAACCGCCAGCAAGCGCTGTTTGACCGGCTGCGGCATATACTCCTTCCCCATGATTATCTTAATTTTCTTCTTACAGGCGAGTATACCGCCGAGTACGGGGACGCTTCCGGCACCGCGCTCTTCGACGTGCGCCGGCAGGTATGGTCGAAGAAAGCCTGCGATCTCATAGACCCGTCAGTGATAACCTGCCTTCCCCGGCTTGTCCGGCCCGGAGAGGCGGCGGGAAGGGTCTGCGCGGCAGCGGCGGAGCGCTACGGAATCCCCCAGGGCGCGGCGGTTGCCGCAGGCGGCGGGGACAATATGATGGGCGCCATCGGGACCGGCGCGGTGCGGGACGGGTTTCTCACCATGAGCCTGGGAACCTCCGGCACGCTTTTCGGGTTTTCCAACACGCCGGTCATAGACCCGACCGGAAACCTTGCGGCGTTCTGCTCCTCCACAGGCGGCTGGCTCCCGCTGCTCTGCACCATGAACTGCACCGTTGCTTCCGAGGAGTTCCGGCGGCTGTTCGGCCTTGAGGTGAAAGCCTTTGACGCTGCCGCGGAAAAGGCGCCCCCGGGAGCGCAGGGGGTGGCGGTGCTTCCCTTTTTCAACGGCGAGCGCACGCCGAACCTGCCCAACGGCAGGGCGAGCGTCAACGGCATCACTGCGGGCAATTTCTCCCGCGAGAACCTTGCCCGGGCCGCCCTTGAAGCCGCGGTCTTCGGGATGCGTATCGGCATGGAAGGTTTTCTGGAGCTGGGATACAGGGCCAAAGAAATCCGCCTCATAGGCGGCGGCGCCAAAAGCCCGCTCTGGCGGAAAATCGCCGCGAATGTGATGAACCTGCCGGTGAGCGTTCCCGCAGGGGAGGAAGCGGCGGCTATGGGCGGGGCGATACAGGCCCTCTGGACCCTGGCCCGCGCCGAAGGGTCGCCGGTATCTATTGAGGAACTGGTGGACGGGCACGTGGCGCTGGAACAGGGCGGCGCGGCGGCGCCGGACCCCGCCCTGGGGGCCGCCTATGACCGGGCGTATAAAAACTATCTGCGGTATCTTGGGGCGCTCGAACCCTTGTATATATAAAATTTTTATCTCCGGCCCGGGGCAAAACCTGAAAAAAGGAGCAACCTTGGGGAGCGCGCCGGGCGGATGACGATGGAGGCATGACAGATGGCTGACTATTTTGTGGGGAACAAAGAGTATTTCCCCGGCATCGGGGCTGTTGCCTACGAAGGGCCGAAAAGCGGCAACCCTTTGGCGTTTAAGTATTATGATCCTGAAAAGATGGTGGGTCCCAAGAAGATGAAGGATCATCTGCGGTTCGCCGCGGCCTATTGGCACAGTTTCTGCGCTGACGGGGCGGATCCTTTCGGCGCGGCAACCCATCCGCACCCCTGGATCACTGACGCGAAAAGCCCTATGGAGGCGGCGGAACACAAAATGGACGCGGCCTTTGAGTTTTTTACCAAGCTGGGGGTGGAGTTTTACGCGTTCCATGACCGCGACATGGCCCCTGAGGGGAACTCCCCCGGGGAAAGCGAGAAAAATCTCCGCGTCCTGGTGGACAAGGCCAAGGGCCTCCAGAAAGAAACCGGCGTAAAACTCCTCTGGGGGACGGCGAACCTCTTTACCCACCCGCGTTTTATGAACGGCGCGGCAACCAACCCCGAGTTCGGCGCGGTGGCGCTGGCGGCCCATCAGGTAAAAGCGGCTATTGACGCCACCATTGCCCTTGACGGCCAGGGCTACACCTTCTGGGGTGGGCGGGAAGGCTACATGAGCCTGCTCAACACGGATATGCGGCGGGAAAAAGAGCACCTTGCGCGGTTTCTCATCATGGCCCGGGATTACGCGCGGAAGCAGGGCTTTAAGGGCGCGTTTTACATTGAGCCTAAGCCCATGGAGCCGACCAAGCACCAGTACGATTACGATGTGGAAACCGTGGCGGGGTTCCTGCGCTTTTACGGGCTGGACAAGGATTTCCGCATGAATATCGAGGCCAACCACGCGGAGCTTGCGGGGCATGATTTTGCCCATGAGCTTGAAACCGCGGTTGACCTGGGGCTTTTCGGGTCAGTGGACGCGAACCGCGGGGATCCCCGGAACGGCTGGGACACGGACCAGTTCCCTTTAAGTTACTATGAGGCCGCCCTTGCCATGCGTGCCGTTCTCAGGGCCGGCGGGTTTACCACCGGCGGCCTTAATTTCGACGCGAAGATACGCCGCAACTCGGTTGACCCCAAGGATCTCTTTGAGGGGCATATCGGCGGCATGGACGCCTTTGCCGCGGGACTTGAAGCGGCGTGGCGGATGGCGCAGGACGGCGCGTTCGACAATTTTATCCGCCAGCGGTACGCTTCGTTTGATTCAGGGGACGGGGCGGCGTTTGAGAATGGGGGCCTCACGCTTGAAGCGCTTGCGGCGCTCGGCGCCGGTTCCTACGGCAGCGCAGGGTTCGCCAGCGGCAGGCAGGAACATCTTGAAAACCGGTTAAACCAGTATCTTTTGGGGCTTTAGAAACAATCCGCCGGCGCGGCGCGGTAAAGGGGGTCGCAGGGGACTCCCCGTGCGCCCGGGCCGGCTTGATGAAGACGCTGATAGTGTGGTACGTTTGTTCTTATGAGCAGGTTAAGGCGTGTGTTCGTATATTTTTTGCAGCATATTACACCGTATTCCCTTCAGGGCAGACTTAGAACGACAAACGACAAACGACAAACGACAAACGACAAACGACAAACGACAAACGACAAACGACAAACGACAAAAAATTATATGGGCAAAAAACACCTTGTCAAGACCTATGCGCGTATTTTTTACATTTTTTTAAAAAATAGTATAGCCGCTTCCGTGAGCGCTGTTTCCAAGGCGGACGGGCGACGCCCCTTCTTCCCGCCGGCGGTCCCCGCCGGTTTCCTGTTGCGCCGCGGCTGCGGAACGCGCCCTGTTTCTCCGCGGATTATCCGGCGGAGCCGTATACTTACAAAAGGAACATAGATACAAAATATGTTATTATATATAACAACCCAAGCGTCTCAGGCGCGGGCGTTAAACCAGCCCGGAGCCGTCAGGCGCGGACATTCCCGCAAAGAGGCGGGGGCCGGCGGAGCCGTGAAAACTCCAGCCGGGCCAAAGCGCGGGTTTACAGCCTCCCCGGGGCCGAAACCAAAACCGAACAGAGAGATGGAGGTATTCAGATGAAACCCTTAAAAGCCCCGCCTGTAGGCGCCGAAGCCTCGGCGGTCATTGCCGAAGCCCTGTCCCGCCGCATAATCCGCGGGGTTGAGAAACCAGAACACACGGATACCCAGTGGCGGGTTTCGTTAGCGCGGCTGGTTGATCCGGTTGAGAACAGCGCCCCTCTTGAGGGAATCATAGGCCGCCTCAAAGATTCCGCCCGGCACCTGCGGGAGACCGGCCAAACCATGAAAGATTTGGCCGGCGGGCTGGAAACGCTGGTGGCAGTTGCTGAAACATTGTCTCGAAACATGGATGCGTCGATTCAAAGCCCGCTTGAGGCCGCGGCGAGCATGGAAGCCTTGGCCGTGGTGTCCGAGGTTTTGGCGCAGGTGCCGGAGAAGCCGGTGGAGAACCTGAAAGAAGCCGCTGAGATCCTCAGGGCGCTGGCCCGCTGCCTCCGTTATCCCCCTGCGCAGCCGTAGCCCCCTGCGGGGGATTCACGTGCTTCCTGTGGTGAGAGGGTTTGCAAGTTTAGTCACAACCCCGAAGGATGCGCCTCAGCGCGCTTCGATAACGTGAGCGGCGCATCGCAGGAAGCCTTAGTGGGGGGTTTGGGGGGTCTATGACCCCCCCATAAACTCTTAAAAGAGGCGCAAAAGCGCCGATAATTTATCTGCCCCGCACCTTCCGCCGGAACTCCCTAAACCTTTGACTGGTTTCAAAGTGACTTTGGCTGGTGCCAAGAAACGTTATTTTGGTTCCAAAATAAACTTCCCCGCA
>JAITHF010000141.1 GCA_031280115.1 Spirochaetaceae bacterium
ATCGAAGACTCAGGCCATTTCCTCGCAGGGTACGCCGGTATTTTGAAGGCGTCAGGCCCTGGCGGGGCCTTTGACTGGGGCGGCGCCGATGCGGTTGCGGCGTTCCGGGGAAATGCCGGAAATTACGCCGCGTCCCCGACCGCCCACCCTGCGGGCTGGATAGAGGTAAATCAGGACCTCGTCAAAGACCCCGGGTCGGTAGCGTCCGGCTTTGGCGTGAACGGCGGCCCCGCGCACCCGGGAAACGGGGAAGCTGCGCTGGCTATCGCTTCTATCAGGAACAGCAACGTCATGGTAGGGCAGCTTGGAACCTTTGACGATTACTTCGCCGACGCGGTGGGGCGCATGGGAATTCTGGGGGAACAGAGCAATCGGGCGCTGGAAACCCAGAATCTGGTGATGAAACAGCTCAAAGATATGCGCCACTCTGTGTCCGGCGTTAATATTGATGAAGAGCTGGCCAATATGATAAAGTATCAGCACGGGTACGCTGCTGCGGCGCGGTTTATTACCACCATGAACGCTATGTTCGACACGATTATTAACCGGATGGGCGTGTAACAACAGGCGCCTCCTCCCCGCATCCAGCAAAAGAAAGGGGAGAAGGGGAGAAAAGGGAGAAAGGGGAGAAAAAATATGCAGAGAATATCGACGAATATGCCGCATAATGACGTGCAATTTTATTTGCGGCGCCAGGAAGAGCGGCTTTCAAATATACAGGAGAAAATCGCCAAACAGACCAAGATACATGAACTGCGGGACGACCCCCTCGCGGCGTCCCACGCGGTACGGTACGAGTCCTACCTTGCGCGGCTTGAGCGGTTTGAGAAAAACACCCTCTATGCCAAAGACCACTTTAATTATAC
Source organism: Spirochaetaceae bacterium (assembly GCA_031280115.1). Classification (GTDB taxonomy): domain Bacteria; phylum Spirochaetota; class Spirochaetia; order Treponematales; family Breznakiellaceae; genus JAITHW01. The sequence goes on from JAITHF010000141.1 coordinate 867, forward strand.
CGACGTGTACCTGAGGCAGTCCAACGACGTGTTGCAGCGGGTTCGGGAGATCGCGGTGCAGGGCGCCAACGGCCTTTACAGTCCTGATGACATGAAATATATGGCTGTTGAGGTGAATGAACTGCTTAAAGAACTGACAGCCCTTTCCAACGCCCTGGGGCCTGACGGCAGACAGCTTTTCGGCGGGGACAAAGCCTTTAGCGAGCCGTTCCGCATTGTGGAAGGCATGGTTGACGGCGGCGGGGAGTCGATGGTGGTCCGGGTGGAATACCGGGGCGCCGGCGCCACCCGGCAGGCGGAGGTTGGCGACGGGGTGTATACAACCTTGGACATAAGCGGCGGCGAGGCGTTCTGGGCGGAGCGTATGCAGTTGTTTTCCAGTTTCGACGCTTCGGATTACCGCGTAACCGAACCGGCTTCTTTCTATGTGGACGGCGTCGAGATTACCGCGGCCCCCGGGGACAGCGTTCAGGCGCTGGCCGCGAAAATTAACGAGTCAGGCGCGCCGGTAAAAGCCTTTATCGACCCTGTTTCCCACGGGTTAGCCCTTGAAGGAACCAATCCCCACTTTATCCGCCTCAAGGACGGGGAAGATTCCCATGTGCTGCAAGATTTGGGGGTTATTGTGGCCAACGCGGATCAGGGGGCGCCTAACTGGAACAGCGCCGCCAGAGTCGCGGGGGGATCGGCGTTTGACATGGTGATACGCCTGCGGGACAGCCTCTTCCAAGGAGACTATGAGTTTATCGGCACCCAGGGGCTTGGCGGCATCGACTTGGCGCTCACCAATATACAAAGCCGTATCGCTGACATAGGCAGCAGGCAGGAGCGGGCGGAGATGACCTGGGGCCGGCTTAACGAGGAGATCCCCAATGTAAGCGCCGCGTTAAGCAGAGAGGCTTCGCTCAACTTCGCCACCGCCGCAACCGATCTCAGCATGATGGAGTTTGCCCATAAAGCGACCTTGCAGACTGCCTCAAAGATTCTGCCCCAGACCTTGCTTGATTTCCTGCGCTAGGGCCGCGCACGGTAAAAGGAGCGGCAGGTGCAGGTTGCGACTAAGGCATACGGGTATATCGAGGTGGATGAACGCCAAAAAATCACCTTTTCACAGGGGCTTTTCGGCTTTGAAACGTGCAAAGACTACGTGCTTCTTGACGCGGAACAGCAGCCTTTCTACTGGCTCCAATCAATAGACAGCAAGGACGCGGCCTTTGTGCTTATCAACCCCTTCCAGTTCAGGCCGGATTACGAGGTTGACATCGACAACGAAGAGCTGGCGGAAATAGGCGTTTCCAACCCTGAAAAGGTGCTTATCTTTGCTATTGTCACTATCCCTTCTGACGGCGGCCCTATGACCGCCAATCTCCAGGGCCCCCTTGTTATCAACCGGGATACCCGCTGCGGCAGGCAGGTGGTCTTGACTAACCCCTGCTGGAAAATCAAACATGACGTACTCGCGGAGCTTGCGGCGGCAGGGAGGGGCGGCCCATGCTGATTCTGTCGAGAAAGGTCAACGAAAAAATTATGATAGGGGAGGATATTTCTATATCCATCATCGAGATTCAAGGGGACCACATCCGTTTGGGCGTAGATGCCCCCAAAACCGTAAAAGTATTCAGACAGGAAGTCTTTGACGCCATTAAAGCCCAGAACAAAGCCGCCTCCCAGTCCCCGCCGGTGTTTCCTGACCTTAATCTCAGGGTTACGCGGGAACCGCTTTGAGAAGGCCCTTGCCGGCCCCTTCCTGTTCCCCCTGACAAAGGCCGCGCTATCGAGTATAGTAACGCTATGCTTATACCCTGTTATCCAGATTTTGCGCCCATAGCATTTGACTTAAAACCGGCCCTCCAGCCCCTGCTTTTTAAGCTCCCTGACGGCATTTCAGAATACACCTTCTCCAATCTGTATCTGTTTAGAAACCGCTACGAGTACCGCCTCTCCCTAAGCCCCGGGGGCGCCCTGATTATTTCAGGCGCCCGGGACGGGAAGCGCTTCTTTATGACCCCTTGCGCGGTTCCTGAAAAAGAGGTGCTGATCCCGCTTTTCGAGGCCCACCACTACTGGAAAGGCATACCGGACTCGCTTTTTACGGCGCATAAAGACGAACTTGCCCGATGGGGCGTTGCGCTCGCTGAGGACCGGGATAATTTCGATTACCTGTACCTGCGGACGGACCTTGCGGACCTGCCGGGGAAGAAGTTCCACAAGAAGCGCAATTTAGTGAGCGCGTTTCTTAATGCCTATACCTATGAAATCCGCCCCCTTGGGCCGGACAACATCCATCACGCCCTGCGGGTGCTGGAGCGCTGGCGGCATGATAAAGCGGAGGACGGTGATTATAACGCGGCACGGGAGGCTCTTGAACAGTTTGGGTCTCTTGATATGCGCGGCGCCCTGTATTATGTGAACGGGCGGCCCGGGGCATGGTGTTTGGGGGAAACTCTTGCACAGGGGCGGATATTCGCGGTGCATTTTGAGAAAGGCATTGACGAGTGCAAGGGGATTTATCAGTTTATGAACCAGACCTTTGCCGCGTCCCTGCCTGAACAGATAACCCACATCAACCGGGAACAGGATTTAGGGGATGAGGGGCTTCGCCAGGCAAAGATGACCTACCGCCCCTCAGGATTTGTCAAAAAATACCTAGGCAGCCTCCGGCTGTTTTAAGTGCTTTCTGCGGCGAAAGGGTCTGCACGTTTAGCCACAACCCAGAAGCGGCGCCTCAGCGGAATTCGACAACGCACGGGCGCAGCGCAGGAAGCCGTTGGTTGGGGGTTTGGGGGCAGCCTCCGGCTGTTTCAGCAGCCGTAGTTTGCGCTATGAGCCGCAAACCATGAAGCGCCGATAAAAAAGCTCCCAAATTTTCTTCAAAGAGGCGTGGAGCGCCGGTAATTCATTATAAAATAACGATTTGTGCGGAATCAGGACGGTTTTTGCCGGTTCCAACAAAGGTTCGGTTGGTTCCAAAAAAAACTGTTTTGACTACAACAGAAATGTTTTTGAGAGGTAAAAAAGTGATTTTTATATGATTTTGCGCCGATATTCCGACCCCGCGCCGCACCCTGCGAAAGCCCCGCACAAGCGCCACACTGGACGCCGAACCCGCACCCGCTCATAGCAGGTAGCCGTAATGGGGGGCTTGGGGGACTGGTCCCCCCAAATCCGCTTAAAAGCGCCGAAGGCGCAAAAACCATACATCGGCAATGGTTATGTATGAACCCCGCGCCCATAACAAACACCCGCGCCGCCCCGCGCAACGCGCCCCTTCATGGAAACACCCCGAAAATACACGGTAAGCGCTTCGCTTCGCTTGCGCTCTTAAAAGAAAAGTGGAGGGCTTTTTTATCAGTGCTTCATGTTTCGCGCCTCTTTGTGCGAACTTCGCGTAAGGGAACAGCCTCCGGCTGCCCTCCACACCACCCCTAAAGGCTTCCTGCGTTGAGCCGCTAACGTTATCAAAGCGCGCTGAGGCGTTACGCCATGCGAGACCTGCACCAGAAACCCGACCTGCCGTTGAAACAGCCTCCGGCTGACCTTCGGCTGTGCAGGGGGTTGTAAGAATGATGGAGAGGTGGTATAGTGGCCTGATACTATGGCGGAATACAGGGAAAAGAACGGAAAAAAGAAAAAAAGAAAAAGAAAAGCGGGAATCGGAGCGTACAAATATGCGGGTCGCTGATTGGACAGAATTAACCGGAAATAACCGTTCCTTCAATCCTGACAACCCTGACAACCCTGAAAAATCCGCGATGACCGTCGGCGTCTTTGACGGCGTGCATAAAGGCCACCAAGCCTTAATAGAAAAAATAGTCCGGTACGGCGCGTATCCCACGGTAATCACCTTCAGGCGCAGCCCCAAACAAGTGCTGCACCCCGGAACCGCAGGGGCGGTTATTCTCAGCCTCCCGCAAAAACTCCGAATATTTGAAAGCCTGGGGGTTTCCCGTACTATCCTCATTGACTTTTCGGAACATTTTAGTAAACTAAAGGGGCGGGACTTCATTGAGATACTGATACGGCAGGGCGCTATGGGCTACCTTGCGGTTGGCAGTAACTTCCGGTGCGGGCGCGGCCTTGATACTGACGCGGCGCTTATTAAAGACCGCTATGAAACCGCGGATATTCGTATCGATGTGGTGCCGCCGGTTATGGACCGAGGGGGGCCCATAAGCTCAAGCCGCATCCGCGAGGCTATCCGCGAGGGAAAACTGGCCGCCGCCGCGGAAGCGCTGGGAAGAAATATAGCGCTTGACCTGCGGGGCATTGAGGCAAGGCAGGAAGGAAGCGAAACCGTGTTCTGCCCCCAAGGGCGGGCGCTCCCGCCGGACGGGCGGTACCCGGTATCTGTCTATGAAGAGAACGAAGAGAACAAAGAAAACGATAAAAATAAAAAAAATGATGAAGGGAAAACAGCGGAGATACAGATACAGCACGGCGCCGTCCGTATCCCTTCATGTTTCAATGCGGTAACAGGCATTGAATTTATATCTGGTTTCCAAGGAGAATGAATATATGGCATTGCAAAAGGAAAAGGTAACAGAACTGGTTACCAAGTTCGGTAAAAGCGAGAAAAATACCGGCGTGTCGGAGGTCCAGGTCGCCCTGCTGACCGAGCGGATAAACCAGCTTACAGAGCATTGCAGGCGGTTTAAGAAGGATAAATCCAGCCAGCGGGGTTTACTGATTCTGGTGGGCAAGCGCCGGCGCATGCTCAAGTATGTACAGCGTATCAACGTGGAACGGTACCGTTCTTTGATTAAAGAACTGGGCTTGCGGAAATAAGCGCCGGCAGCCGGCGCGGGCCTTTCATCCCCTTTGCGGAAGCGGCGGCGCTTTCGCAAAGGGGCAGCCGTATTCTTGTGTAAAAGAGAGAAGAGAGAGAGAAAAGAGAAAAAAAGGAAATTATGATTCACAGAGTAACATACACCAT
>JAITHF010000207.1 GCA_031280115.1 Spirochaetaceae bacterium
CTCAAAACCATTCAGGAGATGACCGGGCAGGTTCAGGAGGGTTCAGGCAGGATAAACAAGCAGAGCGGCGCCATACACCGCGAGATGGAGCGGCTGCAGCAGATTTCCGGGGAAGTAACAAGGCGCGCCCGCGAAGTGAAGGCCGCGAGCAAAACAATCGGCTCGTTTCTTGAGAAGACCAAAGAGATCGCCTTAGCCGCGCCCCCTGCCGGCGGGATGTAAAACCTCCCGCATCTTTCAAGCCGCGGCTCACCGCGCTTCGACGGCGCACGGGCGCGGCGCATGAAGCCTTTAGGGGTGGTTTGGAGGGTCTATGACCCTCCAAATTCTCTTCAAAGAGGCGCGCAGCGCCGATAAATCATTATACTAAATGCGTTATCCGGGGGCAAGGCGCCTTAGGTTGTACACAAGGCGCTTTAGGTTGTGCAAAAGGCGCTTTAGGTTGTGCAAAAGGCGCCTTAGGTTGTGTATAAGGCGCCTTAGGTTGTGTACAACCTGCCTTAGGTTGTGTACAACCTGCTTTAGATTGTGTACAACCTGCCTTAGGTTGTGTACAACCTGAAGGCCGGGGAAGGCCGGCAAAGACGGGGCGGGAACAAAAAAGGCCGGCGGGAACACCGGCGGCGTTTTGTGCACAAACAACTCATTGGTTTATAACGGATTATCGGCGCTTCATGGTTTGCGGCTCATAGCGCAGACGGCGGCTGCTGAAACAGCCGGAGGCTGCCGGCGCTTTCGCGCCTCTTTGGGAAGAATTTGGGGGAACCAGTTCCCCCAAACCCCCGCTAAAGGCTACCTGCGCTGCGCCGGTGCGTTTGCAAAGCGCGGTGAGGCGCATCCTTAAGCGCCTGAAACCCCCTTCGGGGGCGCAGGGGGGGAAGCGTCGATGAGGCCGGAGAGATCCCGGGTTCCCCGGAAACGGAGCACATTTACCATAAAAATATTGAGCTTGTTCACGATATTAGGCGGGAGCAGGTTGCCGTCTACCTCCACCGAAAGGATAGGATAGTTCCGCTCCCGGGCCCAGGGGGTGAAAAGCCCCTCGATAACCCGCCCGATAAGGCACGCGAAAGGCGAAATGTTGACAATCCCCGAATAGCCGTGTTCCATGGCCGTGGCGGCAACGCCGGTTGACACCGCAATTTCGGAATTAAGCTCAAGATTGAGAAAGTGCTTTTCTGTATTCTCCATAATGAGCCGCATATCATGGGGCGTTTCAGGAATAAGCCCTGTGGGTTTCAGGATAGAAAGCACCTTTTTCTCGATAGAGTGTTTCCACCACGCCTCGATTTCCAGCTTTTTAAGGTCCCGCCAGGGTTTAGAAAAGAGCCTTCTGCCGGCCTTCCGCAGGCGGATAAGTTTTTTAAGGCCGTACTCCCGCACAAAATCAAGATAGTGAATCCACTCGCAGATCCCCGACACCTTGACCACAATGCCCCGCCCGCTCATAAGGTCAGTAAGCTCCCCCACTGCGAAATCGTCCCGCCTGACATATATCTCCCCCACAATAAGCACCTTGGGGCAGTCAGTAAGGCGGCGCTTTAGGGGAATCTCCCCCACACGCTTCGCCACCTCTTTAAGCTCTTTCCATATACGCTTAGGCTCGTGCTCCACCGCGTCCATAACCCGCCGCCATGACCGCTCGTAATCCGTAAGCGCCTGGGCCGGGTTTTCGGCAGCGGCTTTAAGGGCGGTCTGTATATCTTTGAGGTAATCAGACAGCACCAGCCCTTTCCACATTTCTTTCGCGAAGTTCGGCCCCAGCTCGGTGTACGAATTGTCCGCCGAAAGTATCAGGACCGCCACGTTTTCAAGGCGCAGGTCCCGGAAAAGATTCTCGTAGTAGACGAAATACTGGCCGGTACGGCACGGGCCGGTGGTAATCGGCACAAAGAGGAGGTAGAGCTCGTCCTTGCGGTAGCGCTCGCTTGCGATAAACTGGAGGGCGCTCCCCAGCACCAGATGGCTTGGCACGCATTCTTTGCCGGAAGCGTGGGCCCGGGCGATCTGCACGGTTTTGCTCGTGGCCACCGGCAGCGCCTCGGCGTTGATAGCAAGGCCCCGCAGCGCCGCGCCCACATATTCAGTGGCTACCGCGCCCATGTTGGAGAGGAGCAGCTTTACCCGCTTGTTTCCCCGGATAGGCACCTTTTCGCCGGTCTTGTCGTTTTCAAGGCGCAGGTCCCCGTTGCTGTGGGCGAAACGCCAGCCGTTATGGTACCGTTCCGCCTCTATCTCGTCTTTCTTGGCGCGGTACCCGTCGATAATGTCGAGAAACGCCTCAACCCTGGTATCAACCCCGGCGTCAGCCGAATGGGAGTCAAGCTCCAGCACAAGAAAGGGCTTCTGCCCCATAAGCCATTTAAGATAATGGAGGATAAAAGAATCAGGCGCGCAGGAAAAGTTGGTAATATAGGCAACATAGAGGGAGTCTTCTTTCTTGAGGAGCGAGGCGGCTTTGACGTCCTGCTGGCCGTAGTACCAGTACATATTAGAAAAGATGCGCTCCTCCTGGAACGGGAGGATGTCAAAAGGCACCACCGAATAGCCCCTGGTGGCGAACTTGCGGGGAATCCCCATGTTGGCTTCAGGGGTAAAGGCGTTGTACGGGCGCCCCAGCACGGCGATGACCGGCCTTTCCGCCTTCCGCGCCTCTGTGAGCGCCTCTTCCCCAAGGCGTTTGAGCGCCTCGAAACAGCCGTTCTGCCGGGACAGGGCCTTCTCAAAGGCCGCTTTTACCTCATCTTCCCCGATAGCAAGGAGTTTCCCGGCCTCCGCAAAGAGCTCGAGCGCCTTGGCCTCGCCGAACTTAAAACTTACCACCACCGGAAGAAACCGTTTCTTGTCAACATCAGGAAACGCCTTCTCGATATAATAGGGCAGGCTTTGGGTTATGGGGCAGAAGTTGGCGTGCACCTCTTCTTCGTAGCTGGGCATATCCCGGAAATGGGGGAGAAAAACATAGTCCGCCCCTTTGTCAAGGCAGTCCTGCACCGCGCCGTGGGCGATCTCCGCAGGAAAGCAGTAGGTTGACTCCGCCCGGGCGACCCCTTCATGGGCAACCTCGGCGGAGAGAAAGGTCTTAATCCCCAGCTCGTGGAAGAACCACGAATAGAGCGGGTAGAGGGTATGCACGGAAAAGGCCCGGGGGATCCCCACGGTGAAGGGGCGGGCGGCAGGGGCGCCTTGAGCGGCGGAAAGATCAGGCGGCGCCGCGTAGGTCTCAAATAAAAGTTTCTGCCGCCGCTCGATGTAATCGAAAACCGGCGCGTCCTTCACGGCTTTACGCATATTCGCGTACTTGTTGCACCTGCCGCCGAACATATAGGGGCGGCTGTCCACCCTGAGGGCCTGAATGGGGCAGCGGTTTTCGCAGGCTTGGCAGGTAAAGACCCGCTCGTAGCCGATCTCCCGCTGTAAAAGCCCGCCTATATCCACAGAACACGGCGCAAGCAGCCCCTCGGCCTGTTTGCGCTTGGCAAGCAGCGCCACCCCGAAACAGCCCATAAGTTCCGGCGCCGGAGGCACCAGTATCTCTTTGCCGAGCATCATGGCAAACGCCAGCGGCACGGCGCTGTTCTTGGCCACCCCGCCTTGCAGAAATATCTTGCCCCCGATGGCGCGGTTTCCTACCACGCGGTTAAGATAGTTCGCCACAATCGAGCACACAATGCCTGCGGTGATATTTTCTCTGGTGGCGCCCTGCTGCACGGCTTTGCGGATGTCCGAGTTTATAAACGCCGAACAGTGTTCCCCGAATTTAAGGGGGCTTCCTGCTTTGAGGGCGATAGGGCCGATGTCTTCCGCCGCGCGGATAGAAAGGTCCCCTGAAGCGGACTCTTCGAGAAACGAGCCGGTTCCGGCGGAGCAGGCTTCGTTCATGGCGTAATCACTAGGAACGCCGTTTTTAAGGAGCACGTACTTGGCGTCCTGGCCGCCTATCTCGAAAATCGTTTCGACCTCAGGATCAAAATACGATGTGCCCGTAGCGTGGGCGATAATCTCGTTGTATACCCCCGGGGTTTCCAGAAAGACCCCCAGTATTTCCCGGGAAGAGCCGGTAACAGACACAAGACCGATGTCCGCCTCCGGGCCGCCGGTATCAGCGGTGATTTTCTCTTGAATCGCTTGCAGGCATACCTTGAGGGCCTTAACCGGATCCCCGTGGGTTCTCCCGTAGTGGCTCGCGGCAATCTCGCCGGTCTCGCTGTCTACCAGGCACGCCTTGGTGGTGGTGGAGCCCCCGTCCACCCCCAGTATATACCTGCGGCCCGGGCGCACCGCGCCTCCTTCGGCGTCAAAGACCCGCACCTTCCGCTCCCAGTCCCGCAGCGGCGGGAGCGAGTCAAAACGGATGCGGTTGGGCGCAAGGATTTGTTCCGCTTTCGGGAGGGGGGAGCCTGATTCCCGGGCCAGAGCCGCGGCGCCCAGGGCCTCAAAGACCGGCGCTTCCTGCGGGATAATAAACGAAATATCCGGCGCTTTCTCGTTGATAAACCGGATAATGTGCCGGTTAAGGGTGATGCCGCCTGTGAGCACCACCGCGCCTTTGGTAACTTTCGCGCGTTTGAGAAAATCAACCACTTTCACTGCCATCACGTCTGAAAGGGAAAGCACAATGTCCTGCTTCGTGGCTTCCCGCTTGTTAAGCCTGTGGGTGCAGTCGCTCTTCATAAACACCGAACAGCGGGTGGAAAGCGGGTAGACCCGGGCGCTGTCCGGCACCGCCTCAATGTCCGCAAGGGTCATGTCCATCCGCGCAAGCTGCTGTTTCAGAAACTCGCCGGTCCCGGAGGCGCACTTGCTGCCGGAAAAGCTGTTGATAATTTTTCCTTCCCCATTGAGGGAATAGACCACCAGATCCTCCCCGCCCATGCTGACCACCGCGCCGGCCTTCAGCTTGAGGGTTTTAAGCGCCGCCTCGACGCACAGAGGTTCTACGGTGCCCGCGGCGTTAAACATATATCTTCCTTCGTTGCCAGTAACCAAGACAGGGGTGCCCTGGGGGATTTTCCCTAAGCTAAGAAGGCGGCGCGCAGCGCCGGCAAAGTCCCCCTCGTGGGGGGCCGCGGCGCTCCAAAGCGCCGCGCCGTCTTCCAGCAGCACCATTTTAAGGCTGGTTGACCCGATATTTATTCCTAATGACTGCATGACTTAATAATACTAACTCTTGTGCGCCTCATGCAACCGCTTTAAACTATCGTTCCCCGGGGAAGAGTCCAGTTCCGCAAAGGCGCCGCGCAGAAACCGGTTCAAAAAGAGCATCCCTCCGGGGGTGAGCGCGGGCTTTTCAGCATAAAGCAGCCCCTTTTCCTGCCAGGCTTCCAGGGTCCGGGGGATAAACGAGTGAATATCCGCGCCGAAGCGCCGGCGGAACAGCGTTTGGGAGGGGCCCTCTTGATACCGGAACCCCATAAGGATGCTTTCTTTGAGAAGCGACGCCCGGTCAATAACCTCCTGTTCCGGCGGGGCGCCCTGTATATAGGCCGCCGCATCCGGCGGGAACGTAAAGCGCCGCCCGGTCCCGGCATCCTCGTCGATAAGGGTGGAAGACGCGGCGGCGCCCAAGCCTATCCAGCTTTCCATGCGCCAGTAGCGTATGTTATGGCGGGACCGCTTGTCCGGCGCTGAAGCGAAATTGGACGCTTCGTACTGGCCGTAGCCGGCTGCGCGGAGCCCGTCCCTCCCGCGTATCCAGAGCTCGTCCGCCTCGTCCGGATCAGGAAGCGCTGTTTCCAAAAGCCCGCGCCGGGCTTCGCCCTCAAGGGTGAGGGCGTACAGGGAAATATGATCCGGACGGTACGAGAGGGCCTGCGCGATGTCCCGTGCAAGAACCTCCCTGCCCTGCAAGGGGAGGCCGGTCATAAGGTCTATTGAGAAGCCCCTATTGCCGGAAGAAAAATGCTCCTGCAAAAGCGCGAGGCCCCGGCCGGGGTCCCCGCCTGTTCTCCCTGCCGCGCTCCTTGCGGGCCCGTGGAAGGTCTGGACCCCGATACTGATACGGGTAACATCGTTGTCAAGGCAGGCGCGGAGAAATGCGCTGTTTACGGATTCAGGGTTTGCCTCAACCGTGATTTCTGCGGGGTGTTTCAAGGCCGTCCGGCGGATTGCCGAAAGGAGCCGGCCTATTCTGGGCCCTCCCAGTACGGACGGGTTTCCGCCGCCTATATCCACGGTGGGGATGAGCACGTGTTCCGGCAGGCGCTCAAGGTCCCGTTCAAGGGCGTCCGCATAGGGGTCCAAAAGGGCGCCGGTTTCTGGGGCGCCGGTTATATCAAGGGAATAAAAGTCGCAGTACCCGCAGGCGCCGGCGCAGAAGGGGATATGCAGGTACAAAGACGCCTCGTTTCCTGTAAAATCAAAAAGGCCCATGCCTCCTCCTAGCGAGCGGGTTTGTAATTTTAGTCACCCCCTACGGGGGATTCAGGTGCTTCCTGGGGTGAGCGGGTTTGTGGGTTTAGTCACAACCCTGAAGCAACGCCTCAGCGGACTTCGCAAGCGTGAGCGGCGCAACGCAGGAAGCCGTTGGCTGGGGGTTTGGGGGCAGCCGAAGGCTGTTCCCTTACGCGAAGTTTGCACTATGAGCCGCAAAACAAGAAGCGCCAGTAAAAAAGCCCCCAAATTCTTCCCAAAGAGGCGCAAAGCGCCGATAATCCGTTATATACTAATGATTTATGCAGTGGGCGGCGCATAATATTCCCTGTATAAAACGGCGTCCCGCTGCCTTAGCGGTAGTTACCGGAGCGTTAGCGGTAGTTACCGGAGCGTTGGCGGTAACTACCGGAGCGTTGGCGGTAACTACCGGAGCCGCAGCGGTAACTGCCCCGAAGCCGGACGGCACCCGGTCTGCGCTGTTCTGAGATACGGCGTACCCGCGGGTATATACCTTTTTTATTTTTTTATACCGCCCATGAGCGCGGCGTGTGCAGCGCCGCCTGCGCAAAAGACCGGGCAGCGTAAACCGTACACGGACTAGGTCATTCTGTACACGGAACGAGTCATTCTGTACACGGAATAGGTCATTCTGTACACGGAATACGTTGCCCTGTCCCACCATAACGCATTATAGTAT
>JAITHF010000233.1 GCA_031280115.1 Spirochaetaceae bacterium
CACCCCCACCTCCCCCTTCTTTCCCCACGCCACCCGATAGAGCTTTCACGCCATAGGATCGTACGTGCCCGCCATAGGATCGTACGTGCGCGCCGCAGGATCGTATTGCCGCGCCGCAGGATCATTCGTGCGCGCCCCAGGATCATTCGTGCACGCCGCAGGATCGTACGTGCGCGCCATAGGATCGTACGTGCGCGCCGCAGGGGCATATTCCCGCGCCATAGGAGCATATTCCCGCGCCGCAGGAGCATATTCCCGCGCCATAGGAGCATATTCCCGCGCCGCAGGAGCATATTCCCGCGCCGCAGGAGCATATTCCCGCGCCGCAGGATTATTCGTGCGCGGCATGGTTTTTTACGGCGCTTTCGCGCCTTTTTTAAGAGTTTTTGGGGGAACCAGGTCCCCCAAACCCCCCACCAACGGCGTCATGCTTTGAGTCACTAACGCCTGCGGCGTCCGCTTTGGCGCCGCTTCATGCGATCCCTGCACCCCCGCACCCGACCTGCCGTAAACAGCCTCCGGCTGCCCGCAGGGTGTTGAAACCCCCGCAGGGGGTGGTGTATGCTTGGAATATAAAACCAATAAGGAGCCATTCATGGATGAAGCATTTGATTTCACCATTGAGGAACTGGGGAAACGGAACATTAAATCCCCTATTGAACTGTCAAACGTACAAGGCGATTTCATTGCCAATTATGTAACAGACGCTCATTTTATCCGCCGGAACGCGGAAGTGGGCTTGGGCGGACAGCCGCCCCTTACACAAGGCGAGGTCTTTGAATGCGCGGGGCCCCGGGAGATGATCTACTTTATGCCCTCCTACGTGCACGCCGGCATCGTAAGCTGCGGCGGCTTGTGCCCCGGCATTAACGACGTTATCCGCGCCATTGTCCGGTGCCTGTGGTACCGCTACGGCGTGCGCCGGATAACCGGCATCCGCTACGGATACAAAGGCTTCCTGCCGGAATACCAGTACCAGCCCCGGGCCCTTAACCCTGATAACGTGGACAGTATCCACAAACTGGGGGGGACCTTTCTGGGAAGCGCCCGGGGCGGCGGCAAAGAAGTCAGTAAAATCGCGGACGCTATGGAACAGCTTAACCTTAATATGCTCTTTACTATAGGCGGCGACGGGACCCAGCGGGGGTCTTTGGACATCGCCGAGGAGATAAGCAATCGGAAGCTCAAGATCGCGATGGTAGGGATACCCAAGACCGTTGACAATGATTTCGCGTTCATCCAGAAATCCTTCGGCTTTGATACGGCAGTGGCAAAAGCGGTGGACGCAGTGGCTGCGGCGCACATGGAAGCCAATTCCCAGATTAACGGCATCGGCCTTGTCAAACTCATGGGGCGGGAGTCCGGGTTCATCGCGGCGCATACGGCCCTTGCCAGCCATGAGGTAAACTTCGTGCTTATACCGGAGGTGCCGTTCAACCTTGAGGGGCCGAACGGGTTTTTCCACCACCTTGAAGAGCGGCTTAAAAACCGCAAGCACGCGGTCATTGTGGTGGCCGAAGGGGCCATGCAGGACCAGCTTATTAAGAAAGTCGAGACCGACGCCGGCGGGAACGTCAACATGGCCGACGTGGGAACCTACCTGCGGGACAGGATCCAGCAATACTTTGACGAGCGCAAAATAGAAATCAATCTTAAATATATTGACCCCAGCTATATCATCCGCTCCGCGCCGGCTGAGCCCGGGGATTCTATCTATTGCGAGCGCCTGGGCAACGCGGCGGCCCACGCGGCTATGGCGGGTAAAACCAAAGTCGTCATTGGGCTGGTGCACAACGAGTTCGTCCACCTTCCCATGAAAGCGGTTATTTCCCGCCGCAGCCACGTTGACCCTGAGGGCAACCTCTGGCGGGACACTCTGGACGCGACCCATCAGCCGGCGCTTATGGTAAACCACTTTGAACAGGGCGCGCCCTCAGCGCCCTAAACCGGCGGCAGCATGACCTATTGTGCAGCAGGCGGCGAGGGCCGCTCCCTCACGGATCAGGAACTTGCGGACCTTCTCTCCCAAGCCGTGTCAAAGGCCCTGGCGGACCAGGGGGATGCGGGGCAGGCGCTCATCCTGCCGCCGGACGGAACCAGGGCCCACTCCAAAGCGGGGTATATAACGGACCTTTTGTGCCGGGAACTCGGCGGCAGGGCCGCCGCGGTGATGCCCGCCCTGGGGACCCACAGCCCCATGACCGATACGGAGCTCCGCCGGATGTTTCCCGGAACGCCCTTTGAGAAGTTCCGCGTCCATAACTGGCGGAAAGATGTGGAGCGGATAGGGGTGCTGGAAGCGGACTGGGTTGCCCATGCCTCAGAAGGCGCGGTGCATTACCCCTGGCCCGCAGAGGTAAACAAGGCCCTTGTAAGCGGCGGTTATTCCCTGATTATCTCCATAGGGCAGGTGGTGCCCCATGAGGTTGCGGGCATGGCGAACCACGCCAAAAATATCTTTGTAGGGGCCGGCGGCAAAGAAGCTATTGATAAAAGCCATTTTTTAGGCGCCTCTTACGGCATGGAGCGGATAATGGGCAGGACGGACACGCCGGTACGGGCGCTGTTCGACGAGGCCCTGAACCGGTTCGGGCATCTTCTTCCGCCGATACTCTGGGTTTTGACGGTTATAGGCGCCCTAAGCGGCGAAGAAGCGGCGGCGTCCGGCGCGGCCCGGGGATCCCTTGCGGTACGGGGCCTTTTTGCGGGCTTTGGCCGGGCGTGCTTTGAGGAAGCGGCGCGGCTCTCCCAAAAAGTAAACATGACCCGCCTTGAGGAACCGCTGGAAAAGGCGGTGGTTTTTCTTGACCCTGAGGAATACCGCACCACCTGGCTGGGGAACAAAGCGGTCTACCGTACGCGTATGGCTATGGCTGATAAAGGGGAGCTTGTCATCCTCGCCCCGGGGCTTGAGCGTTTTGGGGAAGACCTGGGCAATGACGCGCTTATCCGCAGGCACGGCTACAGGCCCGCAGGGGTTATAAAAGAAAAGCTCGCCCAAGAGCCGGAACTTGCGGGCAATCTGAGCGCCGCGGCGCATCTTATCCACGGATCAAGCGAGGGCCGCTTTCTTGTCCGCTATTGTCCGGGCAAAGGGGTAACGAGAGCGGAGCTTGAGGCCGCAGGGTACCAATGGGGCAGCTTGGATGAGGCTCTTTTACGCTATAAGGGGCTTGACCCGGGCTGGAACACGCTTCCTCATGGGGAGCGGGTCTTTTTTATCCCTAATCCCGCCCTGGGCCTCTGGACGCGCTAGGGCGCGGCGCAGGAAGCCTTTAGGGGTGGTTTGGAGGGCAACCGAAGGCTGTTCCCTTATGGGAAGTTCGCAAAAGAATACGCGAAACATGAAGCGCCGGTAAAAAAGCCCTCCAAATTCTCTTAAAGAGGCGCGAAGCGCCGATAATTCATACCATACCAACAGAGCGCAGCAGGAGAACCGGTTTTCTTGCAGTCAAGAAAGGTTTTCTTGCAGTCAAGAAAGGTTTTCTTGTAGTCAAGAAAAGGTTCCTTGTAGTCAAGAAAGGTTTTCTTGCAGTCAAGAAAAGGTTCCTTGCAGTCAAGAAAGGTTTTCTTGCAGTCAAGAAAGGTTTTCTTGCAGTCAAGAAAGGTTTTCTTGCAGTCAAGAAAGGTTTTCTTGCAGTCAAGAAAAGGTTCCTTGTAGTCAAGAAAGGTTTTCTTGTAGTCAAGAAAGGTTTTCTTGTAGTCAAGGAAGGTTTTCTTGTAGTCAAGAAAAGGTTCCTTGTAGTCAAGAAAAGGTTCCGTGCCGACAGAATAAGTTGTTCTGCTCTCAGAAAAAACTATCCTGTCCTCATATAAATCATTAGTATATAACGAATTACCGGCGCTGTGCGCTTCTTTGGGAAGAATTTGGGGGAACCAGTTCCCCCAAACCCCCGCTAAAGGCTTCCTGCCTCGCGCCCTTCCGCTATCGAATTCCGCTGAGGCGCCGCTTCTGGGTTGTGACTAAAATTGCAAACCCTATCGCAACAAGAAGCACGTGAATCCCCCGCAGGGGGTGAAACAGCCTCCGGCTGTTATTGGAAGCGGGCAAGGCGGAAGCCGAATTCGCTGCTCCGCAGCGAAGGGGTGCTCCCGACCCGATAGGCGGAACGCAGGCTTTGGGCGCTCTTGTTCCAGCTTCCGCCCCTAAGAACCCGATGGGTGCCTGACGGGCCGCCTAAGGGGTCAATCTGGGTTACGCCGCTGCTGTAGGCGCTGTACCAGTCCCAGCACCACTCAAACACGTTGCCGTGCATATCGAATAAGCCCCAGGGGTTTGGCGGGAAACTCCCGACTTTCGAGGTGCTCTGCCGGGCGTGGTCTTTCCCGTCGTAATTCGCCTGAGTGGGGACAATGCTGCTGCCCGTATAAAAAGGCGTGATGGTTCCGGCGCGGCAGGCGTATTCCCATTCGGCTTCCGTAGGCAGCCGGTACCCGTTGGCGCTCCAATTCGCCGTTATGGTCCACTTGTTATTGTCAAACTCGTTGTTATTATTTATATCGTTTCTG
>JAITHF010000046.1 GCA_031280115.1 Spirochaetaceae bacterium
CTTCAGAGCCGGCCTTCGCCCTTGCGGAACCGAATAAGGCCGGCTCCTTTCCGCAGGCCCCGGGGGCAGGCGGGGAATACCAGTTCTGCGTGAACCAGAACGTTGACGGGTTTCTTACCGGAAGCGCCATCGAATACTACGGGCGGTTATACACGCGGGTTAGGCTGTATACGCGCTATACAAGGTCGTTTCAGTATGAAGAAGAGGCTATCTTTTCTATCGAGGATACCCAGCAAGGGATAGACGGGCTTATGGACAGGGTGGCCGCCGCGGTTTCAGGGTCAACGCCGGCTTCGGTCGCGGTCTACGGGGAACCGGAGGACGCGGTCATCCTTATTGACGGCGCGTTTGCCGGCAAGGGCGCCGCAGGGCCCCTTGAACACCCGCCGGGGACGGTGGAAATTGAGGGCTTTGCCCCGGGCCGCCAGCCTGTGAGCGCCGAAGTGGCGCTTAATCCGGGGGAACTTGCAGAGCTGTACCTTAACCTGCCGCCGCTTAACGACAGCGCCCTGACCCTCACGGTTCCCGCCGGGGAGGCGCGGGTGTATCAAGGCGCGCAGTATCTGGGGGATACGCCGCTGACCGCCGCGGTTCCCCCAGGGCGTTCGGCCTTCTTTCATATAGAAACGCCGGACAAGAGAAGCGCCTCGGTTATTACCGACGGGTCCGATCCGGTTATCACCCTTACCCCGGGCTTCCCGCCGGAGGGGAGGGTGGCCGGGGCGCGGCGGCGGTTCTACGGGTCATGGGGGCGGTTTTGGATCGCCCTTCCCACGGCGTTTCTCTTGCAGGGGATAAGCGACGCCCAGGTGAGGGCCTCTAACACGGGCGGCAGCGCTGAAATGTATCAGGCCGCGCAAACCGGCCAGATTATCTCCATAGGCGCCTGGGTCATATTCGGCCTTGTTACCGCGGAAGTTCTTTACCGCGCAGGCATGTACCTCTATAGCACACAGGCGGATGTTGATCCTTTGGCAGGATCAGGCAGCGCCAAATAAGGATAGCCCAATGGGAATCACCTTCAGCGAGCGGTTAAAACAGTTTTTCCGCATACAGCCCTCCCTCTCGGACGAATTCTTTGAGGAATTGACAGATCTCCTTGTGGAAGGGGACTTCGGCCCTGCCGGCGCTTATCAGGCGGCGGAAAAACTGCGGGGGGTCTGCAAAAAAGAAAAAATAACCCAGGGGGACGAGGCCCGGCTGGCGCTCTCGCGGCTGCTTGAGGGAGTGCTTATACCTCCGGGCAGCCCTCCCTGGAGCGCCGCCCAGGGGCTTGCGGTTATCCTCCTTTTGGGGGTGAACGGCGTGGGCAAAACCACCACTGCGGCGAAACTGGCGTATCACGGGCGGCTGGATAACCGCAAGCCCCTCCTTGCCGCGGGAGACACCTTTCGGGCGGCGGCTGTCGAACAGCTCAAAATCCACGGCAGCCGCCTGGGGGTGCGGGTGGTGGCGCACAAGCACGGCGGGGACCCGGCGGCGGTGGTGTACGACGCGCTTGACGCGGCCCTCTCAGGGGGCGGGGACCTTATCATCGCAGACACCGCGGGCAGGATGCACACCAGATCCGCCCTGGTGGAAGAATTAAAAAAGATAGACCGGGTGGTGGAAGCCAAGGCTCAGGGGGCGCGGTATATCAAGTGGCTCGTGCTGGACGCCACCACCGGCAGGAACGCCCTGGCCCAGGCCCGGACGTTCAATGACGCGGTTCCGCTGGACGGGGTTATACTGACCAAGTGCGATTCCGGCGCCAAAGGCGGGGTCGTTTTCTCCCTTGCCGCTGAACTGGGCCTGCCGGTTGCCTTCACCTGCGACGGCGAGGGGTACGAGCACATGAAACCCTTTGACCCCCGGTCCCACGCCTTAACATTCTCCGGCCTTGCCTAAACTGCCGCTCCTCCTTTCCCTGGGGCTCCTCCTTTCCCTGCCCTGCCGGAGCGCCTGCGACGGGTGGTACCGTTCCAACGCCGCAGGGATGGCGCTGGAGGCCCTTCCGTCCCGCCTTGCGGCGTCGCGTTACGAGCATTATCTTTCTGTTGAGGCCGTTTCTGCCGGCGAACTCCCTCTTGCGCTGCGGGAATACGACGATCCTGCGTACCGTGTGGAGCTTCGGGTGCTCTATGAAAAAGAAAGCGCCTTCAGGCGCCAATGGCTTTTGTTGGATGCTGCGGGGACGGTCCGGCTGGTTTCGGCTGCCCGGTACCCGCCGCCGGCATCCGAGGAGGGAACAGCCGGAGCGGAGGCGCAAAACGAAGTGGAGTTCATCGAACTTTATGACGAAAGCCATCTTATCACGGCGGAACGCCGGTTTTCCCCGGACGGGTCAGAGACCGTTACCGGCTATTTTTATAATAAACAGGCCCTTCTGCGGGTGGAAACATGGCGCAAGGACGCGCCGGCGGCGGAAACCGGCGGTGAGCGCTCTAGGGGAAATACGGGAAATATGGAAAATACGGGAAATGATGAAATAAAAGATGATGAACCGGAAGATGATAAAACAGAAAATGATAAAATAGAAAATAACGAAAGCCCCGTGATAGAGGCGGCGCCGGTTCTTCTTACTACTGACTATTACCGGTACAACCGTTCCAGCGGGCTGCGCTCGGTTGAGCGGGTGTACCATGAGGCGGCAGGTTCAGCGCCGGAGGCGGCGCGGCTTAGGTTTCCCCGGCTCGGCCTTAGCGCACGAGTTGACGAAAACTTTGTAACCCCGGGCACGCCGTACCGGTCGGATATTCCTCCGCCCCGGCAGGGCGAGCGGGCGGTGTACACCACTAATCAGCGGGGTAAGGTGGTAACTGAGACGCGGGAGGACGCGGAAGGGGCGGTGCAGGGGGAAATCCGCAATACCTGGGACGGGAACCGGCTTAAAGCGGTGGGCTGGAAGACCGGCGGGGACGAACGGCGCACTGAATACGACTATAACGGCGCCGGGGACAGGATTGTTGAACGGAATTACCGGAACGGCGTATTGGAACGGGTCATACGGGAGGAGGACGGCAAGGAAATAGAGGAGCTTGACATGAACGGCAGGCTTATACTCCGGGCGGTCTGGGAGAATGGCCGCAAAATCTCCGAAACCCCCCTGCGGGGGTTTTAAGCGCTTCCTGCGGGGCAGCCTGCGGGGCAGCCGGAGGCTGTTTTAAGTGCTTCCTGCGGTGAGCGGGTTTGCGATTTTAGTCACCCCCTGCGGGGGGATTCAGGTGCTTCTCGCGGCGTGAGGGTTTGCACGTTTAGTCACAACCCCGAAGGATGCGCCTCAGCGGAATTCGATAGCGTCAGTAGCGTAACGCAGGAAGCCTTTAGTTGGGGGGTTGGGGGAACTGGTTCCCCCAAATTCTCTTCAAGAGGCGCGCAGCGCCGATAAATTTTATTATAATAACAGAGCGCGGCAGGAAAACCGGTTTTTTTGCCAGCAAAGTAAGTTATTTTGCTAGCAAAATAACTTATTCTGTAAGCAGAATGACTTGTTCTGCAAGCAGAATAACTTGTTCTGCAAGCAGAATAACTTGTTCTGCAAGCAGAATAACTTGTTCTGTAGTCAGAATAACTTGTTCTGTAGTCAGAAAAAACCATCCTGTCCCTGCATAAATCATTATTATATAACGAATTACCGGCGCTTCGCGCCTCTTGAAGAGTTTTTGGAGGGCTTTTTTATCAGCGCTTCATGTTTTGCGGCTCATAGTGCAAACGACGGCTGCTGAAACAGCCTTCGGCTGCCCTCCAAACCACCCCTAAAGGCTTCCTGCGCCGCGTCCTTCCGCCTGCGGCTCCGGCGGGCGTTATTTTGGCGCCACGGAAACTTTATTCGGGGGTCAAAATAACTTGTTCGGGGTCAAAAATAACTTGTTC
>JAITHF010000234.1 GCA_031280115.1 Spirochaetaceae bacterium
CTATCGACGACTTCAACGAGGTTCTGCGCCTCAATCCTAACTCTGCCGACGCCTACCACAACCGCGGTGTTGCCTATGGTATGAAAGGGGAACATGACCGGGCTATTGCCGACTTCAACGAGGCCCTGCGCCTCAATCCTAACTCTGCCGGCGCCTACAACAGCCGCGGCGCTGCGTATTTTGAGAAAGGGGAGTTTAAACGGGCTATCGACGACTTCAACGCGGCCCTGCGCCTCAACCCTAACTCTGCCGACGCCTGCCTCGCCCGGGGCCTTGCGTATGGCATGAAAGGGGACTACGACCGGTCTATCAACGACTTCGACGCGGCGGCGCGTATCGGCCATAACCCTGCCGCCGCCTCTGCTACAAGGGCGGCGTATGACCGCGCCGTTGCGGACTGTGCCGAGTTCATGGGCCGCAGCCCTGCCAATTATGCCGCCGCATACACCGGTCGAGGCAGCAGGCATTACCGTAAAGGGGACTATGACCGGGCCATCGCCGACTTCTCTGAAGCCTTGCGCCTCGCCCCTGACTTTACCGAAGCCGCCTATCATCGGGGCCGCGCGTATAGGGCCAAAAAGGACTTTGACCGGGCTGTCGACGATTTCTCTGAAGCCCTGCGCCTTACCCCTGACTGTGCCGACGCCGCCTATCATCGGGGCTGCGCATATATGGAGAAAGAGGATTTTGACTGCGCTATCGCCGACTTCTCTGAAGCGCTGCGCCTCAACCCTGACCATGCCGACGCCGCCTATCATCAGGGCATCGGGTATGAGAAAAAGGGGGATTTTTCCCGCGCCGCCGACGCCTATGAAGCCGCGCTGGCCATTGATGCTGGCCATGCCGGAGCGAGGCGCAGCCTTAAACAGGCGCGGAAAGCCCTCGGGCAGCAGTAAACGCCGCCGGCCCTTGACGGCTTTTAGGGTCATGGCTATAGTGTGGGTATGATTAACAGTATCCACGGGATCATTACCGAAAAAATCAATACAAGCCTGCGGCTCTTGACCGGCGGCGGTATTGAATGGGATATTACCATGCCAATTACGGACCTTAACGAGCTGCCGCCGGCAGGGGAAAATACGCGGGTATTTACCTGGGTACACCACACGGATACTGAACTGCGGATGTTCGGCTTCGCCCGGGAACAGCGGCGCAGCACCTTTCTTGAAATGCTTAAAGTAGAAGGCATAGGCCCCCGGGGAGCGGTTAAAATCATGGGGGGCATTGGTCAGGAAGCGCTTGAGAACGCCCTTGAGACCGATGACCTTGCGCGGCTTGAGGCGGTGCCGGGGCTCGGCAAAAAGACTGCCCAGAAGATGATACTCACCCTGAAGGGGAAACTGTCCCTGGCGCCGGCCAAAACCAGCGCGCCCCACGGGGATCTGGCAGAGGCGCTGGCCAGTATGGGCTATGACAGGCGCGCCGCAGAGCGGGCCCTTGCCAACGCAGACGCGCTCCTTGACCCGGGCATACCGGCGGCAGAGCGGGAAAAACTTCTTTTTAAGCAGGCTATTGTCTATCTTAGCGCTCTGTAGCCCGCCTGCTTGACACATCTAAAGAAACATACTAACGTGGTTAAACGTTCACGGAGGATAGGCTAGTGGCTATACCGCCAGCTTTGGGAGCTGGATGTCGGGGGTTCAAATCCCCCTCCTCCGATCACCCTGCGCCAACGCGCGTTCACCGGCGCATAGACGCGCTGACGGGGGGCTTGGAGGGAGATTTTTGCCTCCAAGTTCTTTCCAAGAGACGCGGGTGTACGCCGCGCCGTTGGAACACCCGCAGGGCGCTTGTTTAAGCCCCCGAAGGGCGGTAGGCGCGGGTATAGATTTCAAGAAGATCTTTCTGTTCGGGCTTTATGAGGCAGTTCCCAATGTTCTTCGCCTTGATTGCCGCCGCCGCGTAGGTTTCAAGTTCCGAAAGCGTAATAGGTTCAAGTTTACCAAAAAGACGGCCAAGGAACCGTGTGAAATCGTCAAAACCCTCCACCTTGAGCGCCGCGGCCACTTCGTTAAGCCGGTTGGTTTTAAGAACCTGATCTTTCTTTTCAAGCACCGTAAGATAATGCCCCAAAAGAATACCATTCGCCTTGCCATGATCGATGTTCTTGAAGTACGTCAGCTTATAGCCCATAGGATGTACCGCGGTTGTGCCGGTGTTGGCAATGACCATCCCCCCCAAGGTGGACGCGAAGAGCAGTTTTTCCCGTATCTCAAGAGGCGTCTCAAGACGCGCCTCCAGCGCCGGAAGGCACGCCATAATCACGGCGATACTTTCTTTCGCAAGGGCGTTGGTCAAAGGCGACGCCCTGACCGAGAGCATCCCCTCGACCGCGTGGGAAAGGGCGTCAACCGCGGTATTTATGGTGGTTTCACGGTTTAGATTCCGCATATACCCGGCGTCCAGAAAGGCGAAGCGCGGGAAAAACAACGGCGAGACAACAGAAGTCTTGGTCTCAGCCGCCGAATTGGTTACCACCGCCGTGGAGGTAACTTCAGAACCGGTGCCGGCAGTGGTCGGTATGGCCGCTATGGGCAGAGCTTTGGCAAAGACTGCGGAAAAAAGCTCCGGCCTTTCTATTTTTTGTACCGCAAGGCCCGCGGCCAGTTTGCCCGTGTCCATAGGGGAGCCGCCGCCTATGGCTGCCACAAAATCGCACTGTTCCTGACGCGCCAGTTCAGCGGCCTCAAACACGCAGTCTATGGTAGGGTTGCTCATTACTTTGTCGTACAGTACATGGGACTGGCCATTGGCGTTGAGTGCTTTGGCAAGGTCATCATAGGAACCGTTGGCTTTGGCGGAGCCTTTTCCGGTAACAACCAGCGCCCTTATTCCCAGTTCTTTAAGTATCCCCCGATTCTCAAACACGCAGTTAGGGCCCGTTACTATTCTGGTAGGCATGAAATACGCACTATTCATCATTCTACTCGCTTGTTTTGTTTCTTGGCTCGTTTTTATTATTTATTAGTATACTACCACACACTTCCTCCTTAGGTCAAGAAATCTCCTCAAGGAGTTTTGCCGGCCCGCCGGCCCACCTTGCGGGGTTGACAAAAGTTCTTTAGTAAGAGACATTTGAACAATGTCTTTAGCAGTGCGCGAGGTACCATTAAAAAACTTTTTTGAGAATCCCATTTTCTTATCCACAGTATCAAGCTGGTTTTTTGCCCAGATTATCAAGGCAACCATCGTATTACTGGCTTCCCGCAAAAAAGCCCCCAAAGAAATCTTGGCAACCCTTTTCTGGCGCACCGGCGGTATGCCCTCAAGCCATGCCGCGCTGGTCTCTTCTATGGCGGTGTCAGTCGCCTTTCGGGAAGGCGTGGGCTCAAACCTGTTCGCGGTTTCCTTCTGGTTCGCCCTTATTGTGATACGGGACTCTATGGGAGTGCGCCGATCCTCAGGAATACAGGCCAGGGTGCTCAATGTTCTGGGACGGAATATGGCGGATAAACTTGATGTCGAGTACCATCCGGTAAAAGAAGTCAACGGCCATACGCCGCTCCAAGTGGCGGTGGGCGGGCTTTTGGGTATTTTTATGGCCGCGGCATACGCCAATTTATAGGATAATCCGGTGTCTTTTAGAAAGTCGGCGCTGATTTTGGCTTCTTTCTCCCTTGGGTTCGGCCTCTTCATGGCGGCCTTGGCGCTTAAAACCATTCCTGCCAAGAACCTTGGCGGCTACGCGGTGCTGGCTGTTGACGCGGCCTATCCTGACAGGCTCATAGGCAGCCTTCTTCCGCCGGATATGGCGCAAGAATATATCTCCGAGTCTACCCAGTGGGTGTTCCTCGATAATTTCGGGGGCCTTGAACGGATAGCCCTGGATACATACCATGACAGGCTTGAGGATTTTGATCCGCGAAACGACGGCTACGGGGAAAAACTGCGGTCTTTTTTTGTGCGCGGCGGGAAACGGCTGTTCTTTATCCCCCTTCCCGCGCCTTCTCTGGGGGCGCTGCTTAAAAGCCCGGGCATGGACGCTATACCGGTCTCGGACAACTGGATCAACCGGAAACGGTTTGAGGCTATTGATCACGCGCTCAAAGCGCGCTTGGGAACCATCCCGTTCTCCCTCGAATTTTTTGGAATCGAGCGCCCCCTCTTGTGCTATTCCCTGCTCTTTATACTGGCCGCTGCCGGCGCCTTAATCCTGTCAGATACCCCCTGGTTTACCCTGACGTTGCTGCCTGTACTGGGACCTTTGGTGTTCGCAGGACCCGGGGGCTTCGCTGCCGGCGCGGCCTTGCTAGGGCTCTCCGGCGGCGCCATAGCCGCGCTGCGGCAGATCGGCCCCAGGCGCGGCCAGCGGGCGCCTCCTGCGGGGAGCGTCTTATACGCCCTAACCCTCTGGGTGTGGTTCTGGATGTTCTTGCATATCCCCGGAGTCTTCAGCGGCCAAGGCGAAGGTATGTTGGGGTATGCGGATCGGGACGCGTTTAAACACCTGGTAATCTTCGGGTCCCTCTGTATTGCGGCGCTCCTTCCCCTTGGGGTGTGGGCCGAATCGGGCCGGCAGAAATCCCCGCTGTCCCAAGCGGCGCTCCCGCGTACGCCAGTCAATCCCAGCGCGCTTCCCTTCGCGCTCGTTTCACTCATGGCGCTGTATATCCCTTCGATGGAGGATATGCAGGCGTACCGGGCCCCGGGCGCCCTGGGGGACAACCGGTACTTTGTGGACTCCGCCGACTATGAGCGGCATTTGGCATTCCAGCGTTCTTTCTCGTTTGTTCCCCTGGGGCTGTCCCATACTGATATGCCGGACCCCTCCGGGTACGCCCGTTACAGCCTCGGCGAAGACGGGCTTATCGCCGACCCAAAGGCGGACTCAGGCGTAGTGCCCCAGGATGAAGACCGGGAGGTTCCGCCGTTTCCGCTTGAGGACCTTATCGGGTTCTTGAAGGATTTTAAATATGCGCCGGTTAAGCCTGCCAATAGCTGGATGATTCCTCTGCTAAGCCTTGCGGTTATGCTGGCGGCGTTTCGCGTGACCCGGCAGGGTACTGCCGCGGCAGACAATGACAAACGGATAACCGCATGAAAGTATATACATTTCCCCGGGGCGGACTTTCTTTTGAAGACCCCACGGTTCCCCCCAGAGATGCCGGGGTTATCGCGTTTCTTCCGGCTTTGTCAGTGGTTCCGCTTATCCAGCATACCGGCGGCAAGGCGCTGCCTGTGGTGGCGGCGGGGGATCAGGTTCGGGAGGGAATGCTTATCGCCAAGGCCCAGGGCGCAGGCTCGGCCAACATCCACGCGCCGGTTCCGGGCAGCGTGGTCCGCCTGGTCTCATGGGAGCATAACGAAGGGCTGGTTATCCGTCTAGGCGGCGGGTTTGAGAAACTGGGCAAAGAGGAAAAGGCGTTTCCCTGGGAAGACCTTATGCCCTTTGCCTTACAGCAGCTTATCGCGGAGCAGGGCATCGTGGAAATGGAAGGTTTGGGCAGGCCGGCGGCGGAGATTCTCGGCAGCTTCCGCGCCGCGCCAGAGGAGCCGGCCTCCCTTGTGGTACGCTGTGTGTTCGACGACCCCTGGCTTGCGGCGGATTATGTGCTGTGCCGCGAAAGGCTCAAGGCGGTGGTGGAGGGAAGCGCTATTGTATGCCGGTCAGTCAAGATAAACCGTATCGTGTACGCAGTTTCCCATCGGGAGAAGGACTTAGGGGGCCTCTTTCTCAAAGAAGCGGAATCCTATGGCGTGCCGGCGTCTCTGGCGCTGGTGGGATCTCGCTATCCCCAGAGAAACCGGCGGGAACTTGAGATGGTCTTACGGAACTACGAGAAGCATGAGGGGCTTAATCTGGGGGCATTTCTTATTATGGGGCCGGCGACGCTTGCGGCGGTACACGACGGGGTAAAACTAAAAAAGCCTATTTTAGAACGGTACGTGGCAGTAGGCGGCTCGGCGGTAAAAACCCCGCAAGTTATGCGGGTCCGCATAGGCACGCGGCTTAAAGACGTGTTTGCCGAATGCGGCGGCTTTACAGGCGAGCCCCAGCGGATTATCATCGGCTCTCCCCTGTCAGGGCGCCGCGTAACCGATCTGGACGAACCGGTGGTTAAGACCAGCTACGCGGCGGCGGCGCTGCTGGAACACCAGGGCGGCGGCACGGTTATGCGGAACTGTATCGGGTGCGGCGAATGCAGGATGGTCTGTCCGGTGGAACTTGACCCGGAATTTCTTTTCAAGGGGATTAAGGGCGCTGTTCCGGGAACGCCCCAAGCCCGCGAGTGCCACGGGTGCGGGTGCTGCGACCTGGTGTGTCCGTCCCGTATTCCCCTCAGCGCGATTATCCATGACCGGAGGATGTAAAAGATGGCCACCCAGAATACGCGGCTCTATAAGCCGCAAATAAACCTGTCCAATCCCACTGCGGCGCGGATGTGGCTGGTCAGCCTCTGCGCGGCGCTTGCGGTACTCCAGTCCTCTCTCAGCGACTCTTTCGCGTCTCTTATTGTGGCGTTCAGCGCGGTGGTTGCCGCCATAGTAACCGAATCGCTTATCTATTTCAGAACCGAGCGGTCAGGGACCATAAAAGACGGGAGCGCGGTTACGTCCGCGCTGGTTCTGACGCTCCTTTTACCCAACCAGATACATCCGGTCTACGCGGCCCTGGGCGCGGCGTTCGCCATGACCGTGGTGAAACACAGTTTCGGAGGGCTTGGGGCGAACTGGATGAACCCCGCCCTTGGGGGCTGGCTCTTTATCCGCTTCTCATGGCCGGAAGTATTTCATAAAGCCTTGGAAAAATCCCCTCTGGCGCTGCTTTTGGAAGGCATGAAACAGGGGCTTGAAGATCCTGAAGGTTCTCCCCTAGGAATCCTTAAACTCATAGAAGCCGCCCGAGAAGCCCCGCAGGACCCCTTCTTAAACGGGCTTTTAAGCTCCTTTCTCAATGGCGGGCTCTTTTCGTTTACCGCCCTTGAATTCCCCGAATCCTACATCGAACTTTTTAACGCTTCAGCCCCGGGCATCATCGCGGACCGGGGGATTCTGGCGCTCCTTTTGGGAACCGTTATCCTTACCGCCGCGCAGACCCGCCGGAGCTGGGTTCCCGCGGCCTATCTGGGGGTGTACCTCCTGTTAGTGCGGATATTCGGCGCCATCCCCTTCGGCGGGTCCCTGGGGCAGGGGGACCTTTTGTTCGGCCTTTTCTCAGGGGGCGTCCTTGCCGCGGCGTTCCTCCTCATTTCCGAACCGGCCACGGGGCCGAAATCAAACCGGGGGATTCTGGGGGCCGCGGTCCTGGGGGGCGCTCTGGCCTTTCTATTCCGCTACCGCGGGCTTGAAACCTACGGTGCCTTTGCGGCATTAGGGCTGATAAACGCCCTGGTGCCGGTGATACGGGACCTTGAAAGCAGGCTACTTTATAAAGACGGAGTTTTGTGTTATGAAAGAAACGAAAGAAATGAAAAAAATGAATATAAAAAAGCGTAGCCCCGCCGGTTCAGGCGTGCCCCATCCTCCTGCCGCAGAACATTGTTTGAAACGGAGAATGAGTCCATGAAACGAGCCGGAGATACACGGGAAGCGGGCATCCTTGCCGCGTGGATTTTAGGCCCCCTTCTTATAGGCGGACTTTTGTGGTTTTTTACCCAGCCCCTGCGGGCAGAACTCCTTCAGGAACAGGTAAACGCCCTCCTGGGTGAACGCTATGCGCTGGACCCGGCGCTTCCCCCGGCGGCCCTTCCTAAGACGCGGCTCCCTCTAGGAACATGGTACGCCCTGCGGGATTCCGCACAGCGAGCCTT
>JAITHF010000110.1 GCA_031280115.1 Spirochaetaceae bacterium
TCCTGTCCCCAGATAAATCATTATGTTATAACGACTTATCGGCGCTTCGCGCCTCTTTGGGAAAAATTTGGAGGGTCATAGACCCTCCAAACCACCCACTAATGCTTCCTGCGCTGCGCTGCTGACGCTCTCAAAGCGCGATGAGGCGCCGCTTCTGGGTTGTGACTAAACGTGCAAACCCGCTCACCGCAGGAAGCGCGTGAATCCCCCGCAGGGGGTGACTAAACTCGCAAACCTGCTCGCCGCAGGATGCACGTGAAACAGCCTCCGGCTGCGCAGGGGGTGGAGCGGGGCAGGAACTATATGGTATACTTGAAACAAAAAGACCTGCAAAAGGGTATATAAGGGGTAGATATTATGAAGAAACTATGGCTGGGATTCCTGCTGGCCAGCGCGGCCTTCGCGGCAGCCCAAAGCGCAGATCCGGCAGCAGCGTTTAACCGGGGGGTGTTTTATTTTAACCGGGGGGAGTACAGCCTGTCGGTTTGGGAGTTTACCCAGGCCCTGGGCCTTAACCCGCGCTTTATTCAGGCGCTTAATTACCGGAGCAGGGCGCATTTTTATATAGGGAACCATGATCAGGCCGTGGCCGATTATAATGAGGCACTGCGCCTTAACCAGGCGCTTTCGGAAAGTTTTTATGCCCGGGGGGCGCGGTATTTTGAAGCCGGCGAATACTATCAGGCTTTGGCCGAGTTCGCCGCCGCGCTCCAGCATAACCCGGGGTTTGCCCCGGCCCATAACGGGCGGGGGCTTGTGTATTTTCGCCAGCAGGAATACGGCTGGGCTTTCCGCGAGTGTACCCTGGCCCTGCGGCTCACCCCGGCCCTGGCAGAGGCTTTTTATAACCGCGCCGCCGCGTACTCCCGCCGGGGGGACCATGAGCGGGCCGCGCTGGATTACAACGAAGCCCGCAGGCTTAACCGTATCACTGGGGAAACCGCGTTTGAGCGGGGCAACGAGTATTTCCATGACGGGCTGTACGACCAGGCCGCCGCAGCCTACAGCGAATCCCTCAAACTGCGGGAAAAGGATCCCCGGGCCCTAAACAACCGGGGGGTCGCGTACCTGCGGATTAAAGCCTATAACCTTGCTATCGCGGATTTTACCGAAGCCTTGGAGGTACAAGGCGCCTATGCGGAAGCCTATAACAACCGGGGGTTCGCGTACCGGTTTATTGGGGAGATAGACCGGGCTCTTGCGGATTCCGCCAGAGCGATCGCCCTCAACCCGTCCTACGCTCTGGCTTTTTTCAACCGCGGCGCCGCCGCCTATCTCAAGGGGGACTATGATCAGGCGGTGCGGGATTTCACTGAGGCCCTCCGCCTCAAGACCGGCCATGACAGCGCGGTCTTTAACAACCGGGGGAACGCCTATCTTGCCAAGGGGGACTACAGCCGGGCGGTACAGGATTACACCGAAGCCCTGCGCCTTAACCCGCGCTTTGCGGACGCCCGCTTTAACCGCGCCCTGGCTTACCATTACAGCCGGGATTACAGGCGCGCCGCCGCTGACTACGAAGCGCTTCTCCAGCAGGCCCCGGACGACGCTGATACGTTTTTTTTGTGGGAACGCGCCGCCGCCGGCGCGCCTTTGCCCTGAGCCCCCCGCAGCCGCGCCGTAACCGAGGGCCCCGGGCAGGCCCCTAGAGAACCCCCTAGAGGGGGAAGATTGTTTTGTTAAATTCGCCGTTTACGATTTGGCCCACCGCGGAATAGACCGCCGAAGCCCCGCAGAAGATGCCCTCATAGCCGGCTATGGCCTTAATGCTGTGGTTTCCGGTAAAGTCCCCTGCGGCAAGGAGGAAGAACAGCACCGCAAGGGACAGGAACACGACTTTGGTTATCGTGTTGTGGACAAGGGTGCCGAAGAACATGAACAGGGTAAATACGCCCCAAAGAAGCAGGTAAAACCCCATAGACTTCTCGTCAGCCCCGTGAATAAGTTCCCTGAAGGGATTAACCCAAATAATGCACAACGACCACCAGAACAGGCCGTAAGCGCAGAACGCGGTGCCTCCGAAGGTGTTGCCCTCATGAAACTCGGTTATTCCCGCGATAATCTGGGCGGCCCCTCCCACAGCCAAGCCCATGGCAACGATAACAATAGAAAGCTCAATGATACCTGCGTTGTGCAGGTTCAAAAGAACCGTGGTCATGCCGAAACCCAGAAGGCCGAGGGGGCCGGGGTTGGCGGCTTTTTTTGCGTGTGAAGACATAGCTTCTCCTTTTGCGTGATGTGTAAAATAATCGAATGGGTAATTGTACCCTATGAGACCGGGAAAGGGCAAGGGCAATCTTGACATGCCGGCAGCATATAGTATTAGATTTTTTAATAATGTATTCATTTAAAGTTATAAATATCAAGAGTCTGGTTCCCCGGATCCTCGAACTCCTGCCGGACAAGCAGGGCCGGCGCTACAGCTGGGCCGCGTTTGCCAAAGACTGCGCGGCAGGCGTGATTGTGGGCATCGTGGCGCTCCCCCTTTCTATGGCGTTCAGCATCGCCGCAGGCGGCACACCGGCGCAGGGGCTGTATACGGCCATTACCGCAGGGTTCTGCGTGAGCCTTTTAGGGGGCAGCAAATTCCAGATAGGCGGGCCTACCGGCGCGTTTGTGGTTATCATTTTCGGCGTCATTGAGCGCCACGGCCCGGCGGGGCTCATCACGGCCACGATCCTTGCGGGGCTTATGCTGGTGGTTATGGGGCTTACCGGCCTGGGGCGGTTTATCAAGTTCATCCCCTATCCGGTTACCACAGGCTTTACCACGGGAATAGGGGTGCTTATCTTCTCCCAGCAGGTAAAGGACTTCTTCGGCCTTGAAATCGCACGGAGTTCTCCGGCGTTCTTTGAGAAATGGATGGAATATATCAGGTATTTCCCCACCTTCCACCTGCTTACTGCGGGCATTGGCGCGGGAACCATGCTCATTATCCTCCTTGTCCGTACATTTCTCCCCCGCATCCCTGCGGCGGCCCTGGGGGTTGCCGCCGCCACCGCGGCCTGCCGCCTGCTTGACCTGCCGTTAGAAACCATAGGGAGCAAGTTCGGCGGTATTCCCGCGTCCCTGCCGCTGCCGCATTTTCCCCAGCTGAGCTGGCACCTCCTTGGGGCCGTGTTCCCCAGCGCGTTTACGATCGCCCTGCTTGCGGCAATCGAGTCCCTCCTTTCGGCAGTGGTCGCCGACGGCATGACCGGCGACCGGCACAACGCGAACATGGAGCTTACGGCCCAGGGGCTGGGGAACATCGTCTCCGGTATTTTCGGGGGTATTCCCGCCACCGGCGCCATCGCCCGGACCGCCACCAACATCAAAGCCGGCGCGGTAAGCCCGGTTGCCGGCATTATGCACGTCCTTACGCTGGCGGTGTTCGTGCTGTTCCTTTCGCCCCTTGCCTCGGCGATACCCCTTGCCGGCTTATCCGCGGTGCTTATGATCGTCTCGTGGGACATGAGCAATCTGGGGCGGTTTGTCCGGCTTATCCGGCGCGCCCCCAAAAGCGACGCAGGCGTGCTGCTTACCACGTTCCTTCTTACGATTATTGTTGACCTGACCTTTGCGGTGGAAGTGGGGGTGGTGCTGGCGGTGTTTCTTTTTTTAAGGCGCATGATCGAGGTTACGGACATCAAACTGGAAAACGACGAGCTTATCACGGAACTTGCCTTCGGGGACATCGGGAAGCGTACTGCAAGCGAGATAGGCGCGCTTGCGCGGAAAGACATCGAGATATACGAGATACACGGCCCCTTTTTCTTCGGGGTGGCGGATATGCTCCAGAACACGTTACGCAAGGTGGCTAAGGCGCCTAAGGCGCTGATACTGCGGATGCGGGACGTGCCGGCGGTTGATTCCACCGGCATAAGCGCGCTTGAGTCGTTTTTGATCCAGTGCCGGAGGCAGAAAATGCGGCTCCTTATCTGCGAAATCCGCAAGGGGCCGCGTGCTGTGCTGGAGAAATCGGGTTTTATAGAAGACTTGGGGGCGGAAAACATCTTGGAAACGGTAGAAGAAGCTATCGAACAAGCCGGCCCCCCATAGGGGGTTTTAGGCGCTTCTCGCGGCGGGAGGGTTTGCGGGTTTAGTCACAACCCCGAAGCGGCGCCGCAGCGGACTTCGCAGTCGTATGGGCGCGGCGCAGGAAGCTTTGAGCGGGGGTTTGGGGGAACTGGTTCCCCCAAATTCTCTTTAAAAAGCGCAAGCGAAGCGCCGCGCCGGTAATTCGTTATATAATAATGATTTATCTGGGACAGGATAGTTTATTTTGTTAGCAAAATAAGTTTGTTTGTTAGCAAAATAAGTT
>JAITHF010000159.1 GCA_031280115.1 Spirochaetaceae bacterium
AGCGCAGCGCTCATAATCAAAAAACATATGCCCGCGCCGCAGGAGCATATTCCCGCGCCGCAGGGGCATATTCCCGCGCCGCAGGGGCATATTCCCGCGCCGCAGGGGCATATTCCCGCGCCGCAGGGGCATATTCCCGCGCCGCAGGAGCATATTCCCGCGGCATGGTTTTTTACGGCGCTTTCGCGCATTTTTAAGAGAATTTGGGGGCTTTTTTTACCTGCGCTTCATGTTTTGCGGCTCATAGCGCAAACGACGGCTGCTGAAACAGCCGGAGGCTGCCCCCAAACCCCCAACCAAAGGCTTCGTGCTTTGCGCCGCTCACGCCTGCGGCATCCGCTTTGGCGCATCTTCAAGGAAACCCTGCGCCTCACATCCGGCCTGCCGTAAACAGCCTTCGGCTGCCCCGCAGGGTGTGACTAAAATTGCAAACCCTCTCACCGCAGGAAGCACGTAAAACAGCCTTAGGCTGGGGGGTTGCACTAGCGCGGCAGATTGGGGTATAATCGGCTATTATGATATTTCCCTTGGAAGAACTTATAGAATACGATAAAAATATGTATGAGATTACCGCCGCCGCTTCCCGCCGGGCCTATCAGCTTTCCATGCTTGACGACCCTGACATCGAAACGTTTGAAGACAAGGTGGTTTCCCTGGCAGCGCGCCAGTTATTTACCGATGAAGTCGAGTTTCGTATAGAACCGTAACGGGCCATGCCGGAACCAATGCCGGCGCTGGTCTTCTTCGGTCCCACCGGATCAGGCAAAACCGCGCTTTTGGAACAGATCTTTGGGGAAAATCCCTCCTTCGCCGGCAGAGCAGAGATTGTGTCCGCTGATTCTATGCAGGTGTATCGCGGAATGGATATTGGAACCGCCAAGCCCGCGCCGGCGCTCCAAAGGATTCTCCCCCACCACCTTATCGACATCCGCGCGCCTGACGAACCATTTAACGCAGGCGAGTTTGTGCGCCTTGCGGACCGGGCCTGCGTCATGATCGCGCGTAAGGGCGCGCTGCCCGTGGTCTCAGGGGGCGCGGGCTTTTATCTTAAACACTTTGTACAGGGATTGCCCCAAGCGCCGCCGTCGGACGGGGCAATCCGCCGGCGCCTCAAAGCGGAACTCGAAAGGCAGGGCATACCCTTTCTTATGGCCGAATTGCAGGCGCTTGACCCGGTAAGCGCCGGGCGCATCCATCCTAACGACGTGTACCGGCTCCTGCGGGCGCTTGAAGTATGCCGGCTTACCGGCCGCCCCTTGAGTTCTTTTCCCTCTTTTTCAGGCGGATCCCGCCCTGCGTACCGGTTTATTATTATCGGCCTTGAACGGGACAGGGCGGATCTGTACCAGCGCATTAACCGGCGGGCTGCGGCTATGTTAAGCGCGGGCCTTCAAGAAGAAGTCCGGCGCCTCTTTGACGCGGGGTATACCCCGTCGGATCCGGGGCTTCGCGCCATTGGGTATAAAGAGTTTTTTGAAGAGGCCGCCCCGGGGCGCTATGAACTTGTACCGGATACGGCCGCGGTTGAGGCGCTGGTCAGCCGGAACTGCCGGCGGTATGCCAAACGGCAGATTACCTGTTTTTCCGCGATTCCCGGGGCGTGTTGGATTTCCGCGTATGATAATCCGGCGCAGCGTATCCTGCGCGCCCTTGACGGCGTGTTATAAGGTGTCAGGCGAGGCGAGCATGGCCGGAAGTATCATGGGGGTTTCCAAGTACCCCATGCTGCGTTTTTTTACCCGTATTTCCAAGAGGGCGTAGCCGTCTTTCTCAAAGATTTGAAAGTTCCGTATTGATACTGGATCCTGCGCCGAAAGCCCTGCCTCGTAAGCCGTGGACCCGCGTATTACTTTTTTTACGAGGTATGACGAGAAAAAAGAGCGCTCTTTCGAGGAGGCCAGGATAAGGCCGAAAAGCGGCGCGGCCATTCGCTCACGGCTGTCTTTTTTCGCCGCATCCGCAAGGGGCATATCAGGGCGGGGCATGGACATAAGCACCCGCCGCACCCCGTCAGAGGTTTCCAGCGCCACAAGCTCCCCGGGGCGGCTTGCAAACAAGATGTCCTGGAGCGCCGGCACCAGCGCTCCTTGCGGGGCGCTTACTTCCGCGTTATTTATCCGCGTGATAAACGCGCCCTCTTTAACCTGCTGTTCCGACGCGGAAGTAAACGGCGCCACATAGATAATCTCCGCGCCTGAACCGGTCTCGTTTACTGTCAGGCCGAGCCACGGCCGCACTGCCTTGCCGCCCTTTATCATGGCCGGAAGCGCCGCCGCGAGGCGCTCCGCGGGAACCGCGAAATTAAGCCCCTGATACTGCTCGGCGCCGGCAAATACGATGCCTATTAAGCGCCCATCCCTGTCCACCACAGGCCCGCCTGAGTTGCCGTGGTTCACTGCCGCGTCTATCTGAATCACATCCCCGATCTGGAGAAAGCGCCGGCCCAGGGCGGAGACGATCCCCTGAGTTACGGTCTTTTCGAGACCTCCCGGAGAGCCTATGGCATAGACCGTATCCCCCACCTGAGGAATAATCCGGTCCGCCACGGAGAACACATATTCGGCTTTGAGGTCTGCCTTAATGAGCGCCAGATCCATTGCCGTATCCCAGCCTATGACCTTGGCCGGAATACGGGGGCTGGAAGAATCCCCCATACGGACGTACATTTTGGAATACCCTTCGTAGGAGGTATCCACTTCGCTTGCGATAACATGATAATTGGTTATCAAGAGCCCGCCTGAATCCACGAAAAAAGCGGAACCCAGCACCCGGTCGGGCATTCCCTGCCCCCGCTCAATGCGTATGCCCCGGTCAACCAATACGGTGGCGACGCCTTTAATCATGTCTTTCGCGCTGTCGTTTCCCTGGGCGTACAATTTGAGTTCGTCAGGAACGGCGCCGCCCTGCCTCTCAGCGGCAGCGAAAAAGAATGCCGCGGTCCGCCGCTGCCCGACAATAACCGCCTGTTCGAGAAAGAGCAGGGCGTCCTCAAACGAAAGCGGGGATAACTTGTGCGCCCGCACTGCCGAAAGAAACGCGCCCAGAGTGTTTCCCTCAGACAATTTCTGTTTCGCGTCGGCAAGCACGAAGTCAGGCTCGTTCCCTGTATTTTCCACAGAGATTCCCACGCTGGAAAGGGATCGGGCAAGGGACGCCGCGTCGTCCCAGCGCCGCTCGTGTATCGCCTGGGCCTGGGCGGTTTTAAGATTGGCCGCCGCTTCTTCTTTAAGGTTTGACAGGCTTTCAGGCGCATAGCGGGCTTCGTAGATTCCGATAAGATGTATCGCTCGGATTGGATCTTCCCTGACATAGCGGCGTATATCTTCAAGGCGCAATTCGACTGTGGATTTGGGGGGAACAAGACGTTTTTCTTTTTCTTCTATTGATAAACATGATAAACATGATAAACAGGCAGTCAAGACCGCCGCCAGCGTTAGTGCCGGCAAAAACCATTTTTGACGCGCCATGCTTTGTAATCCCCTGGGGTCTTAAATCTATTACTTGGTAACATACCTGATCTGATCGGAAAATTCCCGCGTTCCGTCCCTGTCCATATCCCAAAAACGCACCGCCGTATAGGAATTGAAATCGCCGGAGTCTTCGTTGTTATAAATATACCGCTCTTTGTATTCAAAAATACCGTTTTCATCCCAATCGCTTTCGGAAGATTCAATGATACTCATAACATTCATATCATCATCAGCAGCGCCGGCGCTTTTTTTGCCTATGAGTTCCCGAAAATATCTCACCGTTTCAAGATAGCCGTTCCCGTCAAGGTCAATCCGCTGGGTAAGGGCTTTCCCCTGCTGGAAAATAGTTTCCGAAACCAGCCGCCCCCGCAAAAACTCCCGCGCTTTTTGGGGAACCCCCTGGGTAAGCTCAATCTGTTCAACCCCTCCCTTAAATTCCCTGCTCGGCCTCTCGATTATGCCCGCCGAAGACGCCAGAGCCTGCCGGGGTATTCCGGTTATAAGGGGGCTGCGTTCAGGATACAGCAATCCTCCGCTCTCCAGCCTCCTAAAATGGAGGGGGGAAAAAGAGAAATCAAAGGGCCTCGGCCTATAGACTACGCTGTTCAGTTTTGTTTCCAGCACCGCGGGATACTGTTCCCATCGCAGGTCCGCAGTAATCCGGTCCTCAGAGGAAACCGGCGGATACGCGGCGGAACGGCGGGCTTTCAGGTTGTCAGCGTCCGGCGAAGACACGGACGCCATCCTCACCGGAACTCCGTTCTCAAAGAAAATCGTCCATTCAGGAAGCCCGTCCTGATCCTGATCGTACACGTAGCCGGTAAGAATTCCGTCTTTATAGGAGACGTTAATCTCCGCATAGCCGTCTTTATTCGGGTCTTCTGTTATGATACCGGAAAATCCTGCCAGCTTTTCTCTGAACCGATCCCGCTGGCCATCGTCCCGCAGAAGATTCCAGACCCTGAGAAGCAGATCTTTATCCAGCTTTTTTTCTCCATTCAAAGGGTTTCTAAAAAGCTCGTCAATCCCGTCGTTTCCATCAATAACCCCTAAATTGAGTGCCGCCGGAATAGAATCAGAATCAGGGAGGCCGGACATTTCGGCCCAATAAGAACGAAGCATACGGTGGGCTTCTGGTATGTCAGAGATAAACGGCGCGCCCAAATAGGCTAAGGATCTATCGGATTCGATTAAAAGGGGAAGCCGCCGCAAAGCCAAGGCCATAAGTTCCCCTTCTTCATGGTGAGCCGGAAGCCGGTCCGCCGCGTATTCACAGAAAATCCGAACCGGACGGGGATCCCGCGGATAGGCGCTCATAACCTCTGTAAGGAGTTTGGTAAAACCCGCCGGATCGTCAAGCCCTTTCAGAGCCAACAGGCTTAAACAAAAGGCGTCACTAGAAGGGCGGGGGCGAAGAACCGCGAGATCCGAAAGGGCCTCGGCATACCGGCCTATCCGCAGTAAAGCCTCCGCTTTCAAGAGCCGGCACGAATCAGCAGAATACCGGTTCCAGCGGTTTATTTCTAAAGCTTGTTGGGCGGCCTCAAGAACCGCGCCTTTTGGCAGGTTTTCATGGGAACGGGTT
>JAITHF010000251.1 GCA_031280115.1 Spirochaetaceae bacterium
TGGGCGGCGGCGCTTATGGCGGCGGCGGCGGCCAATCTGAACGCCCAGATCGCCCCTGACGGGCTTCGGTATGAGCGGAACGGGCAGGGCGGCATAACCATTACGAAATACACCGGCACCGCCGCGGCTCTGGTTATTCCCGCCGCGATTGACCGCCTGCCGGTAACAGCCATCGGGTGGAGGGCGTTTTATAGGTGCAGCAGCCTTGCTAGCGTAACCATTCCCGGCAACGTTACCGCCATAGAGCTCGAAGCGTTTAGGGAGTGCAACAACCTTACCAGCGTAACCATCGGCGCCGGCGTTACCGCCATCGGGGACGCCGCGTTTTGGGGGTGCAGCGGCCTTACCAGCGTAACCATACCCGGCAGCGTTACCGCCATCAGGGAGGCCGCGTTTTATAGGTGCAGCAGTCTTACCGGTATTACTGTTGATAAGAACAATGCGGCCTACACCAGCATTGGCGGCGTGGTGTTTAGCAAAGACCAAAAGACCCTTATCGCGTACCCTGGGGGGAAAAAAGGGGCATACACCATCCCTAACAGCGTTACCTCCATCGGGGGCTGGGCGTTTTCTGGGTGCAGCAGCCTTGCCAGTGTTGCCATCCCCACCAGCGTTACCTCCATCGGGGACGCCGCGTTTCATGGGTGCAGCAGCCTTGCTAGTGTTGCCATCCCCACCAGCGTTACCTCCATCAGGGAGGCCGCGTTTCTTGGGTGCAGCAGTCTTGCCAGTGTTGCCATCCCCGCCAGCGTTACCGCCATCGGGTGGAGGGCGTTGTCTGGGTGCGGCAGCCTTGCCAGTGTTGCCATCCCCGGCAGCGTTACCTACATCGGGGAAGCCGCGTTTGATGAGTGCAGCAGCCTTACCAGCGTAACCTTTGAGGGAGGAAGCCGCATAAGTTCAGGGAATTTTGCCAACAACAACGAATATTCCGCCTTCGACGGGGATTTACCCGCGAAGTATTTCGCCCAAGCAGGCGGCGCAGGGACGTATACGCGGCCTCCCGGCGGCACTACTTGGATAAAGGAGGATGTGGAGGCGGCGCGGTTAGCGGAGGAGCGGAAAGCGGCGGCGGCGCGGACGGACGCGGCGAAAGCGGAGGCCGCACGGTTAGCGGCGGCGAAAACGGACGCGGAGCGGGCAGAGGCGGCGGCACGGGCGGCGCTGGCAGAACTGGCGGCGGAGGCTGAGCGGATAGAGGCGGCGCGGAAACGGGAGGCCGCACGGGAAGCCGCAGAACCGCCCTTCACCGGAGACGGCGGCGCAGGAAAAAGTATCGCTGTCCTCCTGCCGAAATATAAGGAGGCAGATGCTGACCTGCCCACAATGGTACAAGATACGGTTATTACGGACTTCAAAAAGTATTCGGCCTTTACGGTGCTTGATAGGGAAACCCTTGACCGGCTCTTGAAAGAAACGATAGATCCGGCCTATACAGACAACCTTGATATAGTCAGGCTGGGGCACGTTATCCATACGGATTACATTATGACCGGCAACATTATCAAAACCAGAACCGGCTATGTAATGACCTTGAAGGTCGCAAATACTATAGATGGGACGATAAACGCTTCCACAAGCAGCGCCTATACCCTGGACGCGCTTGAAAACTTAACCGGCATCCGCAAGGCCGCGGCGGAACTGCTTACGCAACTGGGCGTTGCCCTCACTCACAAAGCAAAACAAGAACTCGCCGGCGGGTTTTAACGCCTGCGGGGGCTTTTTTTTGGAACCAACCGAACCTTTGTTGGAACCAACCGAACTCTTGTTGGAACCAACCGAACCTTTATTGGAACCGGCAAAAACCGTCCTGCTTCCGCACAAATCGTTATTTTATAATGAATTACCGGCGCTCCGCGCCTCTTTGAAGAGAATTTGGGGGAACCAGTTCCCCCAAACCCCCGCTCAAGGCTACCTGCGCTGCGCCAGTGCGCCATCGAATTCCGCTGAGGCGCCGCGTGAGGGTTGTGACTAAACGTGCAAACCCTCCCGCAACAAGAAGCACTTAAAACCCCCGCAGGGGGTCGAGGCCGTATTGTTTGATTTTGTTCTGAATGGTCTTCCGGCTTATGCCCAGCTCCTCCGCCGCTTTCGTGCGGTTCCCCTGATACCGGATAAGCGCGCTCCTTATGGCCTCCCGCTCAACGCTCTCAAGCGAGTTCGCTGCGGCGGCATCACGAAGCCGGTGGAAATCTAGGTCCTCAGCGGCTATGCTCCTGCCGTCGCTGTAGATAAGCGCCCGCTCCAAAATGTTCTCAAGTTCCCGGATGTTGCCCGGGTACGAATAGGAGCGCAGCTTCTCCGCCGCCTCCGGCGCCAGCGCCGGCGCGCTCCGCCCCATACGCAAAGCGAGCTTACGCAAAAGATAATCCCCCAAAACCGGAATATCCTCCTGCCGCTCCCGCAAAGGCGGAAGGTTTATCCGAAACACGTTTATCCGGTAGTACAGATCCTCCCGAAACCGCCCCTCCCGCACCATAGCCTCAAGGTCCCGGTTGGTGGCCGACACAATCCGCGCCCCGACAGGAAGGTCGCTCATGCCCCCAAGGCGCCGTATCTTCCGCTCCTGCAAAACCCGCAGCAGTTTCACCTGAAGGGGCAAAGGCATCTCCCCAATCTCGTCAAGAAACAGGCACCCCTGTCCCGCAAGCTCAAAGAGCCCGGCCTTCCGGTTCACCGCGCCGGTAAACGCCCCTTTCTCATGGCCGAAAAGCTCGCTTTCCATAAGCCCCTCGTGAATCCCGCCGATATTCACCGCCACAAAAGGTTCCTGCCGGTTCCGGCTCCGGCCATGTATCTCCCGGGCGGCCACCTCTTTGCCGGTGCCGCTCTCGCCGGTTATAAGCACCGTTACGTCAGTGGACGCCACCTTGTCAATCTGCTGGAAAAGGCGGCGCATAAGGGGGGTGCCGCCGATAAACTCCTCTTGCCCCCCTTTTTCAGAGGGAGGATGCGCCGCCTTTTCCGCCTCCAAGAGGCTTCGCAGTTTCAGTACCAGATCTGACGGGTCAAAAGGCTTTACCAGATAGTCTTTGGCGCCGGATTTAAGGGCGCTCACCGCGTCGGCAATCTGGCCGTGGGCGGAAATCATAACCACCGGCGATGCTATCCCCTGCCGCCCCATCCACGCAAGCACTTCCTGCCCGCTCATGTCCGGCAGTTTCAGGTCTAACAGCACCGCGTCAAACCGCTCTTTTTTAAGCCGCTCCTGCGCCTCAGCGCCGGTTTCCGCGCAGGCTGAGTCAATCCCCTCAAGGGCCAGATACTTTTTAAGGGCCCTGCGGATATTCTGTTCGTCGTCTACGATAAGTACCGCCATAATTTACCCCGCGTTCCGTGCGGCCCGGGCCGGTGTTTTGCGGGCGGCCCGCTCAGGCAGGCATATCCTGACCAGGGTCCCGCCCCCGGGACGCGCCTCAAAGCCGATAGACCCCCGCGCCGCTTCCACAAAGCGCTTGCTTATGGCAAGGCCGATGCCGGTGCCCGCGCTCTTGCGGGTGAAAAAGGGGTCGAAGACCCGCGGCATATCCGCCTCCGGTATGCCTTTGCCCCGGTCGGAGACGCTGATAACCACCAGTCCCCCGCTCCGGCCCACCTGCGCGGCCACGTCCCGCTCATCCCCGCCTGCTTCAAGGGCGTTGCGTATGATATTCTCGAACACGGACCGCGCCCGGTAGGGGTCCATGTAAACCAGCGGGTCTTTCTGGGAATCTCCAAGGAGAATGTCCCTGCCGCAGAGCCGCTGGCCGATTTCCGCCAGCACATCGTAGGGGTTAAGGGGAAGCGGCTCCCCCGCCGGCTCCCGCAGATAATCGTTGACCCGGTAAATGAGCTGGGAAATCCGCTCGACCTCCTCGTTGATGGCCTCAAGCTCCTCGTCCGCCGCTTCGCCCAGGACTTTACGCAGGATGCCGGTCTGGAGCCGTATAGAAAGGAGGGGGTTTTTGATTTCATGCGCCAGGGTGCTTGCGGCAGTGCCAAGGACCACGAGGTTTTTCTGCGCCTCTATCCGCTCGCGGTATTCTGCGGCCTTGAGGTACAGCCGGCGGATATACAGGATAACGAGAAGCAGGACCAGGCCGCAGACCGGAAACAGGATTGCCGTAACCGCCTGGGCGCGCCAGTAGGCCGGGTGGGCGATGTCAATATAGAGATACGTTCCGGGGGCGGTAAGGGTCGTG
>JAITHF010000255.1 GCA_031280115.1 Spirochaetaceae bacterium
GTCTACCCCAAAGAAATCGAAGATTTTCTATATACCATGCCCGGGGTGAAGGATGTGCAGGTCGTGGGCATTGCCAGCAGGAAGTACGGCGAGGAAGTGGGGGCGTTTATCATCCTCCACCCCGGCGCGGTTATGGGCGCTGAAGACGTGCAAGACTATTGCCGGGGGCGTATCAGCCGGTACAAGATACCCAAGTTCGTGTTTTTCGTTGATTCCTTCCCCCTTACTGCAAGCGGCAAGATCCAAAAATACCTGCTTCGGGAAACCGGTTCCCAAAAGGCCCGGGAACTGGGCGCCGATACATGAGGCGCCGCAAGGAGGCGGCAGGGAAAAAAAGGAAAAAAAGGGAAAAAAGGAAAAAAAGGGAAAAAAGGGAAAAAACATGAATATCGCTTTCGGGCATAGCAATATGGACATGGACTGCTTAGGCTCGCTGCTGCTGGTAAAAAAGCTCTTTCCCGATTTCCGTCTGGTGAAAAGCAACCAGATACATCCTGCGGCGCGGAAGCTCTATAACCTGTACCGGGAATACTTTGATTTTCTCAGCCCCGCCGAGCTTGAACAGGAACACATCGAGGAGATTATTATCGTGGATACCTGCGTATTCAGCAGGGTGAAAGAATACTTTAACCACATCAAACATTCTGACCCGCTGAT
The DNA here is from genome assembly GCA_031280115.1 of Spirochaetaceae bacterium. Classification (GTDB taxonomy): domain Bacteria; phylum Spirochaetota; class Spirochaetia; order Treponematales; family Breznakiellaceae; genus JAITHW01. The sequence goes on from JAITHF010000255.1 coordinate 658, forward strand.
ACGCATTATTGACCACCACAACCTTGAGGAGTGCGACATTCTCGGCGCCCGGGCGGAGGGCAGGCCCTTCGGCGCGAATGTTACCTATCTGGGAAAACTGGCGATGGGCCGGGGGCTTTCCCTGCTGCCTGAGGAGGCGACTATCGCCCTTGCGGGCCTGTACGCGGACACAGGGCGGCTCATCTATGAGAACGTCCGGCGCGAGGACTTCGAGGCGGCGGCGTACCTTCTTGACATGGGGGCGTCTCTCAAGCTGGTCAAGTCTTTTCTGGAGAGCATCATCGAGGACGACCAGATTCTCGTGCTGAACCAGCTTTTTCTCGTGGTAAAGACCCGGATTATTCAGGGCCACGCTGTTCTGGTAAGCCTTCTTGAGCTTGAGGACAACATAAACGGCCTTAACGCGGTGGTAGAGAAGGTGATGGACGTGGAGAACCCGGACGCCTACTTCGCGTTCTTCGCCATTCCTAAGCGGCGCACGGTGCTTCTTATCGCGAGGAGCCAGAAAGCGAAGATAGACCTCCACGCGCTCCTGCAGCGGTACGGCGGCGGGGGCCATCAGGCCGCGGCGTCAGTGAAAATAACCAACCGGAGCGGCGGGGATTTTTTTGACGAGTTCCTTGCGTACCTTGAGGCGTCGCTTAAACCGGCAACCCGGGCGCAGGACATTATGACCCGACGGGTGCTTACTATCAGGGAGAACATGACTCTTATGGAGGCGTCGCGGTTTCTTGAAGAGATAGACCATACCGGCGCGCCTGTGCTGGACAGCCGGGGCGCGGTTTCGGGGTTTTTGAGCCTCCGGGACATTATGAAGGGGCGGCGGGCTTCCCAGATGCACGCGCCGGTCAAAGCGTATATGACGCGGAACGTGGTAACTTCTGACGGGGCTATCACCATGCGGGAAGTGGAGCGGCTTTTTTACAAACATCATATAAGCCACATCCCTATTATAAATCCCCGGGGGGAGCTCCTTGGCATTGTTACCCACGGAGACTATCTTGCATACAAAAAGCACCAAGCCGCCTCTCCCCCATAGCCCCCTGCGGGGGATTCACGTGTTTCTTGTAGCGGGAGGGTTTGCAATTTGAGGCGCAACCCCGAAGCGGCGCCTCAGCGGACGCCGCAGGCGCACGGGCGCGAAACAGGAAGCACTGGTTGGGAGTTTGGGGGCAGCCTCCGGCTGTTTCAGCAGCCGCCGTTTGCACTATGAGCCGCAAACCATGAAGCGCAGATAAAAAGCCCTCCAAATTCTCTTCAAAGAGGCGCGAAAGCGCCGATAATTTTTTAATATACCAACAGATCACGATGGAAAAACCGGTTATTTTGGCACCAAACAAAGTTATTTTGGGAACCGGCAAACGTATTTTGGGAACCAAATAACTTATTTTGGGAACCAAATAACTTATTTTGGGAACCGGACAACTTATTTTGGGAACCAAATAACTTATTTTGGGAACCAAATAAACTATCCTACCCCCGGATAAATCATTAGTATATAATGAATTATCGGCGCTTCGCGCCTCTTTAAGAGAATTTGGGGGAACCAGTTCCCCCAAACCCCCAACCAACGGCTTCCTGCGCCGCGCCCGTGCGCCATCGAATTCCGCTGAGGCGCCGCTTCTGGGTTGTGACTAAACCCGCAAACCCTCTCACCGCAAGAAGCACCTGAATCCCCCGCAGGGGGTGACTAAACCCGCAAACCTGCTCACTGCAAGAAGCACTTAAAACAGCCTTCGGCTGCCCCGCAGGGGGCGCGGGGATGGGGGCTTCGAGAGCCGCCATGAGACCGTATACTGCCATTCAGCAGGAAAGTCAGGAGACGTTACGGTAATTCCCAAGCGCCCGATCTTTCCCAGAGCCGCGGCGTGGAACGACAGATCCCAGCGCGGCTCCTCCGCGAACAGATAGCCCGCTTTCGCCTTAAACTGAAAAACACCCAAGTTATAGGCCAGCTCCCCTGAGACCTTCGCGGAATCAAATGTGAGGGAATCCTCCGGCAGCGGAAACAGCGCCCCTTGTTCTTTTGGGGACGAGCTCCATGAGGCCGCGGCGGAAAACAGGGAGCGCACCGGCCCCCAGGTAATGCCCGCAGCCCCGTCTACCTTGTCTTTTACTGTGTCTATGTCCCGGGCGTCCCGATGAAAGCCAAGGGAATGGCGCCCGGGCGTGACCGGAACAGCGCCGGG
>JAITHF010000259.1 GCA_031280115.1 Spirochaetaceae bacterium
AAGACTGACAGGTTATAACCGGCGGCTTTGGCAAGCGCGCGATAGAGGCGCGCGGACAGCTCAAAATACCGGCGCAGCGGCTCCGCTTCGGAAGACTCAAGGGCTGTTTCAAGCTCCTCAAGCGGCGGGAAGAGAAAGCCCGCCACATCCTTCACCGCGCTCATCCGTATACGCCGGTCAGCCTCCTCCAGTTTCCGCAGCAGTTTTTCCCGTTCCTTGTCCGGCAGCCCCTTCCGCCCCTTCCCGCAGCGCGTATACGCCCGTTCAGAAAGCGCCGCGGCCTTTTGCGCCTGCGCCTTTATCCCGTCTAACCCTGCAAGAAGCTCCTGCACCGCTTTCTCGTACTGCCGGTTCCTCAGCGTATCAGGAGCGCGCCGCGCCGCGTCCGCGCCGGCAAACGCGGCCCCAAGCCTGCGGTCTATCTCGCCCCGCCGCGCCGGAAGCGCCAGAAGTTCCTCAACCGAGGCGTTGCAGGAACCGGCAAGGGCAAGCCCCTCTGCGCCGAGCCGGAAGGTTCTGATACCCGCCGCCTGCTGGAAACGGGTTTCAAACCACGCCGCGTACAGGGAAAGCCGCTGGTCAGTAAGCACCGCGCCGCCTGCTGCGGAAGGGCGGTACAGAGGGCCGCCGGACCGCAGCGCCTTGACCGACCAGGTCTCAAGCGGGTTAAGCCGGCTTGACTCAGAGAGGGCGCGGGCCTCGAAAAACGCGCCCTTAAAGTGGGTTTTATACTGGGGGAACCCCAGGTCAAGGCCCGCAACCCACACTTCGCCGGTTCCCAAAACACCGGCGAAGTCCCAAGCGGTGGTGGCCACTGACCCGCCGGCGCCGAGCCGCCCCTTGGGGTCGAGCCGCTCCTCGATAAACGCGCCCAGGGGAAAGAGGGACCCGCAGAGAAAGACCCGGGCGAACTTATGGCGCAGGACCGAAGGGTACACGGCGGACTCGGCTATGAGGGCGGTATTCGGCGCGTCAGCCCGGTCAAGATGCCGGCTGTTCCAGTATTGGGGGTCAACTGACAGGGCAAAATCAGGGTCGGCGCCGCTCTCAAGGACGAAACTGAGCGCCGTGTCCACTGCCAGCACCGCGCAGCGCTCCCGTATTGCCGGCAGGAACCGCCGCACCTGATCAAGAGAGGGCCCCGCGGCAGCGAGGAACACCGGAATATCAGGCGGCAAGGCGCCGCGCAGGAGGTTAATCCCCGGCACGTCCCGGATAGCGGCCAGGTTGCGGGAAAGGTTCCGCACCCACCGGGCGCCGAAACGCTTGAGGGTGGCGCTGTTAATTTTGTTCTTTGCTATCCAAACCCCCAGGCAGCGCTCCACTTCGGCGTACCAGGGCTCATCGAGTTTTATAAGGGCGCGGTTGCGGATAACCGCCGGTTCCCCGGGGAAGCGCCGCTGGCAGTGCTGGAGGGCGCCTATGATGCCCTCCCCGGGCCCGCCAAGCACGAAAATAAGCTCCCGCTGGGAAAACAAGGGGCGCAGGTCCCGAACCTCCAGGGCTTTTTTAAGAAAAGCGCCGTGAGGCTCCACGATGATAAGGGGCCGTTCCCCGGCCTTCGCGGATGCCGCTTCAGCGGCGTATCCAAGCCCGAAGCCCAGCAGCACAAGGGGGCCTGCGCCTGTAAGGGCCTCCGCAAGCCGCGCCGCTTCCCGCTCAGGGTCCCGCGGGGAATGGACGTAAAGCCCCTTAACCGTCAGCGTCGGCGCACCGGAAGCGGCTGTTTCCGTCTGTATATCCCCCCCCTCAGCGCCGGCGCTGAGGCGCTCCAAAAGCCCCGGAAACCGCGCGGATATGACCGCGCTATTTTTATCCCACATAAAACCCATTGTAGAACGCCGCCGCCTTGAAAGCAATCGCCCCCTGCGGCGCTTGTGAAGCCCCCGCAGGGGGGCTATAGTGTGTACTATATGCTGTATATCCGTAACTGGCGCGGTTTTCGTGTGGTTATCCTCTTTGAAAGCGCCCTTATAGGGCTTATTACAGGGGGAGTCATCGCCGGCTACCGGCACATTCTAACCCTGTTCGATACGCTGCGCCGCCTCCTCTATACAACGCTGCTCGATGCCCCGGCGCACTGGACCGCCGTGCTGGGCGCGGCGGTAACCGGGGTAAGTTTTTTTCTCGGCTGGGCCTGCAAGACCCGCCCTGGGATAAAAGGCGGCGGTATTCCGCAGATAAAAAACCCCGCCTTCCAAAGCCGGTCATGGGACTGGGTAATTGATATGCCCCTTAAATGGGTAACCACCCTTTTAAGTTTGGGCATGGGCCTTTCGCTGGGCAAAGGCGGGCCTGCTGTGCAGATAGGCTCGTACATCGGCAAGGGGGCGGTTATGCTGTTCCCCCGGGGGCCGGAGGAAAACGCCGGGTATATCAAGAGCGCCGGCGCCGCGGCGTTTGCGGGTGTTTTCAACGCCCCCCTTGCGGGCGTCCTCTTTGCGGTGGAGGAACTTGGGATGCCCCTGTCCCCGCTGTTTCTGGCCTGTTCCATGAGCGCGGCGGTAACTGCGGATCTCACCGTGGCGGCGTGCCTTAACACAGGGGCGCTCTTTGACTTCACCGCTATTCAGCCCCTTTCTATAGCGCTTCTTCCCTGGGTCCTGCTGCTGGGTTTTCTGGCGGCTCTGGCGGCGGACCTGTTTAAGCGCGGGATCTACCGGTCCCTTTCGTGGTACGAACAGATCCCGCCGCTCCTGCGGCCCCTTATCCCGTCAGCGGCGGCGGTTATACTGGGGTTTCTCTGTTTCGACCTGACCGGCGGGGGCTACGAGCTTATCCTGTCCCTGTCCCGGGAAGCGCGGACATTGCAGGGGATCTGCTTTCTGCTGGCCGGCAAGCTGCTGTTTACGGCCCTTTGCGCGGGTTCCGGCGTGCCGGGGGGGATATTTTTCCCCCTTCTCTGCTGCGGGGCGCTGGTGGGCAGCGGCGTCGGGTCCGCGCTGGCGCTTGCCGGCATCGCTTCAGAGGCTCAGATACTCAACTTTATGATTCTGGGTATTGCGGCATTTTTCACTGCCACCCACAAAGCGCCGCTCACAGGTATTCTCCTTATTCTTGAGATGAGCGGCACCATAAACCATCTGGGAACCCTGGTGCCTGTATGCCTCACCGGCCTTATCGCCTCCGAGCTTATTATGTCCCGCTCGATAAACGAAGTCCTTCTTGAGCGGCAGCCGTAGGCTGTTTCACACCCTGCGGGTGATTCACGTGCTTCCTGCGGTGAGCGGGTTCGCAATTTTCGACCCAACCCTGAAGCGGCGCCTCATCGCGCTTTGAAAACGCATGGGCGCCGCGCCGGCAGCCTTTCGGGGTGGTTGGGTGGGTCTATGCCCCTCCAAATTCTCTTAAAAAGCGCAAGCGAAGCGAAGCGCGTAAAAAAATCCCCCCAAAAAGCCTGCGGAGGGCGCGGGAGGGGCAGGCTCAACAGGCAGGCCGGAACATACAACACCATCCCGCAACAAACCGTATAGTATGCTGGAATATATCACCAAACGGCAGACAGAAATGTCTGTATTTGACTCAAATACAGTCATTTCTGACTCAAATACAGTCATTTCTGACTCAAATACAGTCATTTCTGACTCAAATACAGTCATTTCTGACT
>JAITHF010000261.1 GCA_031280115.1 Spirochaetaceae bacterium
AGCTGCGGACTCATAATCCGTAGGTCCCTGGTTCAAGTCCAGGTGGGCCCATTCCCCCGTCTCACGGCAGCAATGCCAAGAACGCCCGATGCTGATCGACGCGATATAAGCAGGTGATAGAAGTACAGAGGGGAGTACGGCTCATGCATATAATCAGTGTTATGGACGCGAAACGCGAGTATGACTATACGATAGAAGATTATATCCAGGCAATAAAACTTAATCCGAACACCATTGAAATATATTCAAACCGGGGCGTAGAGCATACCCATAAGGGAAAATACGCGCTTGCCATAGAAGAATGCGCCAAAGGGATAAAACTCAACCCCCTCGACCCGGAGGTCTTTTCTAACCGGGGGGTTGCCTATGCCTATAAAGGGGACCATGAGCGGGCGGTTGAAGACTTTGCCCAGGCCGTAAAGCTCAACGGCCGGTACGCCCTTGCGTATTACAACCGGGGGGTATTTTCTTATAAAAAGGCTGACTACCCCCAGGCCATGAAGGATTTTTCCATGGCTATCCAGTGCAATGCAGAAAACGCCGCCATGTATTATAACCGGGGCATGGTTCATAACGCCCTCGAGGACTACCGCAGCGCCATAGAAGACTTTAATCAGGCGGCGGCGGTTGATCCAAAGTACCTTGCGGCGTATATGAGCCGGGCGGTCATGTACGCCGCCGCAGGGGAGCGGGATAAGGCGCTTGCGGAACTTTCAAGGCTCATCGCGGAAAACCCCACGTATACGGCGCCGTATATCAACCGCGGGGTTATCTACTGCGAAAGCGGCGACAGCGGGCGCGCCCTGGAAGACTATACGCAAGCGCTGAAGATAAACCCGAACCACGCCGTTGCCTACGCTGACCGGGCTGTGGCCTATTATAAAAAGCGGGATTTCGACCGCGCCATTGATGACTGCGCCGGGGCCCTCCGCTTAAATCCCTCCTACGCCCTTGCTTTGATGAACCGGGGGGTCTTTTATTACAGCAAAGGGGACTTCGACCGGGCCGTCGAGGATATTACCCAGGGGCTTAAATGCCAGAACGCCTTTGCCGACGCCTACGCCAACCGGAGCGCCGCCTTTATCAGCAAAGGCAAATTCCATCAGGCCATAGACGACGCCACCTGCGCGCTCAAGCTCAAGAAGGGCCATCTTACAGCCTATCTTAACCGGGGCGCCGCGTTTACCCACGTAGGGAACTACGACCGGGCCATCGAGGACTATACCAGCGGCCTTGGGCTCAACTCCCAGGCAGCGGAATTGTATATGAACCGCGGCAGCGCCTATACCCAGAAGCGGGAATATGACAACGCCATAGCCGACTTCAGCGCCGCCGCCGCGATACAGCCGGATAACGCGGAAATTTATACAAACCGCAGTAATGTCTATTACCAGAAGCGGGATTTCGACCGCGCGGTTGAAGACGCCACCAAAGCGATACAGCTAAACCCCGGCCTGGCCGAAGCCTATTCAAACCGGAGCGCCGCGTATGTCCAGAAGCGGGACTATACCAAAGCCATTGATGACGCCGGCGCCGCTATCCGGCATAATCCGGTTATGGCCGAAGCCTATATCAGCCGGGGCGTTGCATACATCCAGCTTAACGAGTATCAAAAGGCCATGAAAACCTTTGTGGAGGTGCTTAAAATCAACCCCCGCCTGCCGCAGGTTACCGCGGCGATTGAGATGCTGCGCAATCTTACCTGATATTCCCGCAAGCGCCGCCCCTACTTGCTGCGCCCCAGCGCCGCTTCGGCCTCTTCCCGTACTGCCTGTATAAACCCGTCAAGTCCGAGCGCTGCCGCGCCCCCTTCGTACAAGCAGGCCAGGTCTCCGGTCATCCTGCCGGACTCGATAGTGTTCAGCACCGACCGTTCCAGGGCGTCCGCAAAGAGGGCGAGCGCCGGAACACGGTCAAGCTCCCCGCGCTTTCTCAGGGCGCCGGTCCAGGCGAATATCAAGGCCGTCGGATTGGTTGATGTCTCCTCACCGCGCAGGCAGCGCGCGTAGTGGCGGGCGATGGTGCCGTGGGCGGCTTCGTACTCGAAATGGCCGTGAGGGCTCACAAGGACGCTGGTCATCATGGCAAGTGAACCAAACGCCGCGGACACAAGGTCGCTTATCACGTCCCCGTCATAGTTCTTGCAGGCCCACACAAAGCCCCCTTCCGAGCGGACTGCGGCGGCGACGGCGTCGTCAATCAGCGCGTACCGGTAGGCAATCCGCGCCTCTTTGAACAGCGCCGCGTACTCCGCCGCAAAGAGGTGTTGGAATATATCCCGGAACCGCTGGTCGTAGCAGGAGGAAACCGTGTCTTTCGCGGCGAACCAGAGGTCCCGCTTCTTATCAAGGGCGTAGCGGAAACAGGCCCGGGCAAAGGATTCTATTGAGCTGTCCTTGTTGTGCATGGCTTGCAGGATTCCGGGCCCCTCAAACGCATGCACGGTTTTACGGAAAACCCTGCCGGATGCGGCGGTAAAGACCAGCTCGGCGGTTCCCGCTTCCTGAGCCTGATACTCAACAGCCGAGTAGACGTCCCCGTAGGCATGACGGGCGATGGTGATGGGCTTTGCCCATGACCGTACTGCGGGCTTCACCCCGCTTGCCATGATGGGCTCCCGAAACACCGTGCCGTCCAGGGCGGCGCGTATGGTGGCGTTCGGGCTCGGCCAAAGTTTTGTCAGACGGTACTCAGCGCGGCGCTGGCTGTTCGGCGTAATCGTGGCGCACTTGACCCCCACGCGGTGCCGGAGAACCGCCTGCGCCGCGTCCCGGGTAATCTGGTCCCCGGTCTCCTCCCGATGGGGCAGCCCCAGATCATAATACTCGGTCCGTAGATCTAAAAAGGGGTGCAAAAGTTCTGTTTTAATCCGCGCCCAGATAAGGCGCGCCATTTCGTCGCCGTCCATCTCCACAATGGGGCGGGGCATGGTGATCTTCGCCATTACCGCCCTCCGTTAAGGGACAGGCGCCCTGCGTAATAGTTTATGAGGCATCCGGACCGTATAATTTCCCGCTCTTCCCGGGCCAGCCTTCCGGTACGCAGCAGCAGATCCCGTACAGCGCCGCCTGTGAGAAGCCTCGCCGGAAAATCCTCCGCGCCGCTTGCAATACCGCTGGCCGCGTCGGGAACATAGAGCCAGTCCCCTGCTGCCGCCTCAAAATCCGCCCCCTCTTCGATCATAAAGGGCAGTATCCCCCAGTTGATAAGGTTCGCCCGATACCGTTTGGTAGCGTATTCATAACAGATATTCGCGCTCCCCCCAAGCACCCGCTGGCAGGACGCGGCCTGTTCCCGGGCCGAGCCGTCCCCGATCTTCAGGGCGAAGACAGCCGAGCCAATCTGGAGCGCCCCTGCCGGCACGCCCCCGGCGCCGAGCCTTGCCAGCGCCGCTGCGGCCTCTTGAGGCACGGCGCCGGACTTGCGGGCTTCCTCAAGGGACTGTATCCCCTCGGCCCGCGGCACGTAGGAGGGATCCCGGCGGGAGAGGGTGAACCCCGCCAGCTTGCGGGGGTTGGAACGGTAGCTTGACGCTTCTCCTGAGGGGATAAGCTCGTCAGTGGTCGTAACCGGATCGCGGATGATGCTGGCAAGGCAGAGGAGCAGGTTTTCCCCAAGAGGTTCGATGCGGGGCCAGTCCGCGATATTCGGGCCGAACCGGAGGGGCTCCTCCGGAAGGGGGCTGCCGAAGCCCTGATACACCCGGTTGGCGTATATTTTCTGGTTAAAGCGCGGCGGTTCCCCGGCCTCCGCCGTATAGTCAAGCTCGTCAGCGCCGGTAAGGAGGCCCTGGGCCCTGGCGGTTGCCGCGATAGACCTGCCGTCCATGAGCGCTGCCGCGGCGGCCTGCCCGTCAGCAGGGCGGGAGCCTTCGCGGTGGGGGAAATTCCGCGTAGTATGCCGCACTGAGAGGGCGTTATGCCCGGGCACGTCTCCGGCGCCGAAACAGGGGCCGCAGAAACAGGGCTTGAACACGGCGCCGGCTTCTATGAGGCGGCGCTGCACCCCCCGCTCCATGAGTTCCAGCGCCACCGGCATACTTGACGGATACACGGACAGGGAGAAAGCGCTGGCCCCGATAGAGCCGCCTTCCAGTACCGCCGCTGCCTCCCGGATGGTGTCATACATCCCGCCGGCGCATCCGGCGATAACCCCCTGATCAACCAGTATCCGGTTATGCCGTATTTTACCGGTCAGTTTTAGCGCCGCGCCTGCGCCGAAGCGCTTGGCCGCGTCTTTTTCCACGCCCCGCAGGATGTCTCCGGCGTGATCGTTCGCGTCCCTTATGGGCAGGGCGTTTGACGGGTGGAAGGGGAGGGCGATCATGGGGCGGGCCTTGGCAAGATCAATCGTAATGAGCCTGTGATACGCGGCGCCTTCTTGGGGGCAAAGCCGCTTGAAATCCTCCGGCCTCCCAACGCGCCTAAAATAGCTTTCCGCGGCCAGGTCAGTTTCCCACACCGAGGTAAGGGCGCCGGTTTCGGTGGTCATCACGTCAATACCGAACCGGAAATCCATTGCCAGCGCCGAGATCCCGGGGCCGGCAAACTCAAGGGCCCTGTTTTTGACAAAGCCGTTTTCATACACTGCGGCGGCCAGGGACAGGGCGACATCATGGGGCCCGACTCCGTGAGGCGGCGTATTGGTGAGATAGACCAGCACCACCTCCGGCTCCGGAAGGTCGTAGGTGTCAGAGAGGAGCTGTTTCACCAATTCCGGCCCGCCTTCGCCTATTCCCATAACCCCTAAGGGGCCGTAGCGGGTGTGGCTGTCAGAGCCGAGTATCATATTTCCTGTCCGGCACAGGGCTTCCCGCGCGTACTGGTGGATGACCGCTTGGTTGGAAGGGACGTATATGCCGCCATAGCGCCGGGCTGCTGACAGGCCGTAGGCGTGGTCGTCTTCGTTGATGGTGCCGCCCACGGCGCAGAGGCTGTTGTGGCAGTTGGTTAAGACGTAAGGCAGGGGGAAGCGCTCAAGGCCGCTGGCCCGGGCGGTCTGGATGATGCCGACGTAGGTGATGTCATGGGAGATCAGGCTGTCGAACCGGAGGCGGTATAATCCAGAGGGGGATCTGGATGCTGTATGGGCGTTGAGTATGGAACGGGTGATGGTGCCTTCTCCGGCAGGCCCCTCGCCTGCGGCGCAGGGTATCCCGCTGTGCAAGATAACCCGGCCGTTATGTAACGTAATCATAGCAAATACCTCTTGAGCCATAATACCACAGCCTAGGGCTGTTTCAACAGCCTCCGGCTGCCCCCTGCGGGGGATTCACGTGCTTCCTGCGGCGA
>JAITHF010000043.1 GCA_031280115.1 Spirochaetaceae bacterium
TTTGAGTCAGAAATGTCTGTACTTGAGCCAAAGATGTCTGTATTTGACTCAGAAATGTCTGTACTTGACTCAGAAATGTATGTACCTGACTCAGAAATGATTGTACCTGAGTCAAGTACAGACATTTTTATCTGCCGTTTGATGGTATATTCCAGCATAGCATACGGTTTATTGCAGGATGGTGTTGTATGTTCCGGCCTGCCTGTTGAGCCTGCCCGCCGCGCCCTCCGCAGGAGCGCGCCTTGCGCCGCCTTTCTGATGAGCGCGAAGAGAGCGGAATGAGCGGAACGAGCGAAGCGGGAATATATATTTGGGGGGCTTTTTTATCGGCGCTTCCTGTTTCGCGGCTCATAGCGCAAACAACGGCTGCTGAAACAGCCGGAGGCTGCCGGCGCTTTCGCGCCTCTTTAAGAGAATTTGGAGGGTCATAGACCCCCCAAGCCCCCCGCAAAGGCTGCCGGCGTTGCGCCGCTAACGCTGTCGAAGCGCGGTGAGGCGCCGCTTCGGGGTTGCGCCTCAAACCGCGAACCCTCTCGCCGCAGGATGCACTGAATCCCCCGCAGGGGGTTGTTTTTAAGGAGGCGTTATGCCAAATTTACTGAGCGGGGCAGGGAAAAATCCCCTGCCCCCAGCGCTTCTCGGACAGGATCTGTGGAAGGTATACGGGCCGGTTTACGCGCTTAGAGGCGTTACGATACAGGTGGAACAGGGCGAGGCCGTGGGGCTGGTGGGCGAAACCGGTTCCGGCAAGTCAAGCGCGGCGCGTATACTCTGCGGCCTTAACCGCGCTGACCGCGGGGACGTATCCCTTGATGGAACCGTTGTCCCCAGAAACGCCGGCATACCTAAAACCTTTCGGAAACGGGTGCAGATGGTATTCCAAGACTCAAGCGGCTCCCTTGACCCGCGCATGGCGGTACGGGACATACTGGCAGAGCCTCTTGGCAATTACGCCCCCGGAGGCGCAAAGAAAACCCGGGAGCAGGTTAAACGGCTTCTTGAAGCGGTCGGCCTTGACGAAGGGATAGGCCGCCGGTATCCCCACGAGATTTCAGGCGGCCAGCGGCAGCGGGTGGTTATCGCCCGGGCGCTGGCGCCGGACCCTGACTACCTTGTGTGCGACGAGCCCCTGTCCGGCCTTGACGCGGGCACCCAAGGGCTTGTCCTCCACGCGCTGAGGCGCCTGGGCGGGCGGCGGGGCATCTTGTTCATTTCCCATGACCTTGCATGCGCCGCCCGGGTGAGCCGGCGGCTTTACGTCATGTTTGCCGGACGCGCGGTAGAACACCTGCGTACCGAAGACATCCCCAGCGCGGCCCATCCCTATACCCGGGCCTTGTTCGGCTGCCTGTTCCGGGCGCTTGGAACAACCGGAGCGCCCGAAACAAAAAAAGGCTTGGGCCCCGGGAAAACCGGCGCTGATTTCGGCGTCCCGGAGAACGGATGCCCCTTCCGCCTCCAATGCCCTGAGCCGCTCTCTTTGTGCGGGGAAAACCACCCTCCGGCGCGCTGGGTCAATGCCTCGCAGAACCACTGGGCGCGCTGTTACCGCGTCAAGGGAGGCGCTTTGCCATGCTGACAGTTACCGGTCTGACCGTCCGGTTTCCCTCTTTCCGGGGGGGCTTTCACGAGCCGGTGCGGGACTTCTCGCTGTTTCTTGGGGCAGGGGAAATTCTTGGGCTTACCGGCCCTTCAGGGTGCGGGAAAACCGCGTTCTGCTCCGCCCTTCTGGGCATGGTTGAGCACCCCGGGTTCGTGCGGGCAGGGTCAATACGGTTTGACTTAGCCTGCGGGGACGCTGTTGATTTAGCCCGCCTTTCCGAGAAAGAGTGGCGCCGTATTCGGGGCAAATCCATATCCCTGATTTCCCAAAACCCTGTGCAGGGGTTAAACCCCGGCCAAAAGATCGGGTCCCACTTTATTGACGCGGTCCGGGCGCATGAGCCTAAGGCGTCCCGCGCCGCCTGCCTGTCCCGCGCGGAGGCGCTGCTTGACGCGGCGCTGTTCAGCCGCCCTGACCGGATTATACGCAGCTACCCCTTCGAGTTATCCGGCGGTATGTGCCAGCGGGCGCTTATCGCCTTGGCGCTGGCCCATAAGCCTGCGCTCCTTATCGCCGACGAGCCTACCACGGCGCTTGATATGCGGAGCGAAGCCGAGGTTCTGCGCCTGTTTTTATGGATACGGGAGGCGTATCATACGGCTGTTCTCTTGGTGTCGCATGACCCGCTGGTCCTCTCCCGCATCTCCGACCGCACCATCGAAGGGGGCGCAGGGGGTTTACGGGGAGGGGCCGGGCGGGTATGATGAACCTATGTTTAAATACGTGCTTTTTGACTTGGATAATACCCTTTATTCCGCCCGCCACGGGCTGGAAGACAGCGTGGGGCGGCGTATCGCCGGTTTCGTCTCAAACTATCTCAACCTCCCGCCTGAAGAAGCCATGCGGGAACGGGGGCAGCGGATAACCCGCTACAGCACCACCCTTGAATGGCTTATGGCTGAAAAGGGGTTTACCGATATAGAAGGCTATTACCGCACGATACACCCTGAAGGGGAAGCGGACTTGCTCCCGCTGGATCCAGCGCTCCGGCCCCTCCTCCAATCAATACCGGCGCCCTGCGCCATACTCACCAACTCGCCTAAGGAACACGCGGACCGGGTCTTACGCAGGCTTGGGGTAGAGGACCTGTTTACCCGGGTCTTTGATATACGCTGGAACCGCTTCAAGGGAAAGCCCGCGGCTGAGGTGTTTTTAAGGGTCCTTGCGGCTTTGGGCGCCGAGCCTGAAACCGCCCTCTTCATTGATGACCTGCCCCGCTTCGTGGACGGCTACCGGGCGTTAGGCGGCGCAGGGGTGCTTTTGGATGAACATGGCGCCTACCCTGATTACCCCCAGGGGTGCCGGATACACGCCCTTGCTGAGATTGCCGGATTTTTTACCGGAAAATCCCCGCAGGCCGGGCGCTGACGCCCCGGGCAAAGCCGAAAGGAAGTTATATGGATGCTATGGATAAACTCTATGACGCGGTGGCGCGTAAGGGGCCGGTGTGCCTGGGCTTGGATACGGCGCTTGAGTATCTGCCGCCGCAGCTGCAAAAAGAGGGGCATGCGGGTATTCTGGCGTATAATAGCGCCCTGGTTGACGGAGTCTTGGACATTACCGCCTGTTTCAAGGTGCAGATCGCCTATTACGAGGCCCTGGGGCTTGCAGGGCTTGGGGTATACGCTGAAACCCTGAGATATATCAGAGGCAAAGGCGGCCTTGTTATCGGGGATATTAAGCGGGGGGACATTGCGGACACTGCGTCCCGCTACGCCCACGCCCACTTCAACGGGGATTTCGAGGCGGATTTTGTAACCCTGTCCCCGTATATGGGCATGGATTCCCTTGAGCCCTGGCTGCGCGAGGCCGCGCGCAAAGGCAAAGGCGCGTTTGTACTGCTTAAAACCTCCAATCCGGGCGCGCAGGACTTCCAATATCTTGAACTCAAAGACGGCGGCAGGGTCTATAACGCGGTGGGGGCCCGTCTTGCCCGCCTTGCTGAAGCGTATCAGGGGAAACGCGGGTACGGCTTGTTCGGCGCGGTAGCAGGCTGTACCGGCGACGCCGAAGCCGCGGCGCTTCGGGAAGCCCTGGGCGGCCTCTTTTTTCTCATACCCGGGTACGGCGCCCAGGGCGGCGGGGCGCATGACGCGGCGCTGCTTCTGAGGCAGGGTAACGGCGGGGTGGTAAACGCCTCCCGTTCCATCCTCAAAGCATGGTCTTTGGGCGGCGGGGCGGCGGGGGAGCCTGATATTGCCTTTGCTGTCGAAGCCGCCCGGGGCGCGGCGCTGGCCATGCGGGGCGCCATACAGAAGGCGGCGGCGGGCCGCCATGGCTAAACAGCGCCTGATTGTCCCGCTGCGGGCGAAAACCATGCTAACCGAAACCGTTGCGCGCCTCGAATTCCTGTGGC
>JAITHF010000045.1 GCA_031280115.1 Spirochaetaceae bacterium
TTTGAGTCAGAAAAGACTGTATTTGAGTCAGAAAAGACTGTATTTGAGTCAGAAAAGACTGTATTTGAGTCAGAAAAGACTGTATTTGAGTCAGAAAAGACTGTATTTGAGTCAGAAATGATTGTATTTGAGTCAGAAATGATTGTACCTGAGTCAAATCCAGACTTTTCTGTCTGCGGTTTGATGGTATATTCAAGCATAGCATACGGTTTGCTGCGGGATGGTGCTGTATGTTCCGGCCTGCCTGTTGAGCCTGCCCCAAACACGCCCCACGCCGCCTTTCTGATGAGCGCGAAGGGAGCGGAAAAAGCGAAGCGGGCGGAGCGGGAATATATATAGAAAGAAAGAAACGAAAAAAAGGTTGGGAAATATATTAAAAAATGACCGGATTCCGGCGGAGAGGGCTTGACAAAGCCAAAACCGCCCTCATAATTTGTTTGTCGTTTGTCGTTTGTCGTTTGTCGTTTGTCGTTTGTCGTTTTCGGCCAAACTGCGCCCTGACAAAAACGCGGTACTGCTACGTTTCATCATAATATCATAACAATACCACCTAACTTATGGTTTATCAAGCCCCCTGCGTTTTTTTACGCGCTGCGCTGCGCTTGCGCTTTTTTATCGGCGCTTTCGCGCCTCTTTAAGAGAATTTGGGGGAACCAGTTCCCCCAAACCCCCGCTAAAGGCTACCTGCTTCGCGCCCGTGCGTTTGCGACGTCCGCTGAGGCGCACCTTCTGGGTTGTGACTAAACCCACAAACCCTATCGCTACAGGAAGCACGTGAATCCCCCGCAGGGGGTTGCGGGAGGGAGGGGTTTGGGAGTATGGTTGGATTACCCGCAAGGCGGGGAATACCAGTATCTAAAGGGGAATAACCATGCAGGACGCGCACGAACCCGACTCCCGCCTGAAACGATGGCGGCTCATGCTGGGGCAGTCTTCAGAACAAAATCTGGCAGGATTAGGCGGCGGGGGGAAAACCCTGCTGAATGATGAGGAAACTATCATGGACGCGGCCCTTGCCGCCATCTATGATGACCGCCTCGAAACAACAGGCGGGGGGCGCGGCAGCGGGCGCGGCGCAGGACTGGGGCCGTCCTACCCGAACATTGCCAAGTGGCTCGCGGATATCCGCTCCTACTTCCCTGTTGACGTGGTGAGCGTCATCCAAAACGACGCTATCCAGCGCAAAGGGCTTAAACAACTGCTCCTCGAACCTGAAACCCTGTCCCACATCAAGCCGGATATAGGCATGGTAAGCACCCTCCTTGGGCTTAAAGACATGATACCCAAGAAATCCAAAGAACAGGCCCGGGCGCTGGTCAAGGCACTGGTGGACGAAATTATGAAGAACATGGAACAGAGCCTGCGCCAAGCCGTTACCGGCGCCCTCAACCGCAGGCGCCACTCGCCGCTCCCGTCGCTCCCTAACACGGATTGGAAGACGACCATTCGGAAAAACCTCAAAAATTACCAGCGCGAAAAAAAACGTATCATCCCTGAGCGGTTTTATTTCTTCGAGAACCGCCGGACCAGCAAAGACTGGCGCGTTATCATCGACATGGACCAGAGCGGGTCAATGGCGGACAGCATCATCTACGCATCGATTATGGGGTCGATCTTCGCGTCCATTCCGGCGCTGGAAACCCGCATCGTGGCGTTTGATACCGAAGTCGCGGACCTTACCGAGCGCTGCGGCGCGGATCCGGTGGATATTCTCTTCGGAGTCCAGCTCGGAGGCGGCACGGACATCAATAAGAGCGTGAAATACTGCGCCCAATTCGTGGAAAACCCGAAAAAGACCCTGTTTATCCTCATCTCCGACCTCTACGAGGGAGGGGTTGCCGCAGGGCTGCTCCGGCAGCTGCGGCATCTCAAGGAATCAGGGGTTACGGTGCTGGCGCTCCTCGCCCTCTCTGACGCGGGCATCCCCTCGTATGACGAGGGTTTGGCGCGTAAGATAAGCGAGCTCGGCATACCGAGTTTCGGCTGCACACCGGCAAAACTGCCGGAGCTTATAGGCGGCGCCTTAAAGGGGGACGACCTCCACGCCCTTGCGGAACGGGTCAAGGCCGCCTATGGGAAGAAAGGTTGACACTCCCCGCGCCGCCGCCGCGGGCCTTTACGCGCGCCCCGCTTGAAGCGTATACTTGGGGCTGTCCGTTTGTTTTTTGTTTTTTTGTTTTTTTGTTTTTTTGCTCTTTTGCGGCTCCGGCATCCGCCGTCCAAAGCGGGGGGACGCTTGACAGCCCGGACAGACGGGCTATTTTATCCAAGGAGGACGGGCGCGACGCCCGGCGGCGCCTCTTAAAACCGGAGAACGCGCCGCGTTTGTTATGATCTTTAACCCTGAATACGAATCTATGAATGAGGATGTGCGGAGGAAACTCCAGTTCGCCCGCCTTAAAAACCTGACGGAAAAACTATACGCAGACGTCCCGTTCTACCGGCGCAAAATGGAGGGCCTTGGCATCACGCCCCGAGACGTGCGCTCCCTCGATGATTGCGCGAAACTTCCGTTTACCACCAAAGACGACCTGCGGGATACGTTCCCCTACGGGCTTCTTGCCTGCCCCCGTGCCCAGATAGAGGAGATACACATGTCTTCGGGCACTACCGGCGTTCCGGTGGTGGACGCCTATACCAAAAAAGACCTGGACATCTGGGGGGAGGCTATGGCCCGCACCCTGGCCGGCGCAGGCGGCACCAAGAATGACACGGTGCAGAACTGCTACGGCTACGGGCTTTTCACAGGCGGGCTCGGCGCGCATTACGGCGCGAAAAAACTGGGGGCGAACATTATCCCCATGTCTTCGGGAAATACCCAGCGGCAGCTTATGGTGATGCAGGCCTTCGGGTCTACGATATTGACCTGCACCCCGTCTTACGCCCTGTTTATGGCGGAGGAAGCGGAGGAAAGCGGCATAAACCTGCGGGAACTGCCCATTAACAAGGGCTGTTTCGGCGCCGAACCCTGGAGCGAGAATATGCGCCGGCAAATCGAGGAGCGCTACGGCATGAACGCCTATGATATATACGGCCTCACCGAGATTATCGGCCCGGGGGTTGCCTTTGAATGTGAAGAGAAAGCGGGGCTGCACATCAACGAAGACCTTTTTTATCCTGAAATCATCAATCCCGAAACCGGCGCGGCCCTCGGCGTCGGGGAAAAGGGGGAGCTTGTGTTCACCACGTTGACCAAAGAAGGCACGCCGCTCCTGCGCTACCGCACCCGGGACGTAACGTTTCTCGAACGGGGCCCGTGCACCTGCGGGCGCACCACCGTGAGAATGCACCGGCTCTTTGGCCGCACTGACGATATGCTTATCATCCGCGGGGTCAACGTGTTCCCCAGCCAGATTGAGCAGGCGCTTATTGAAATCGAAGGCACTGACCCGCACTATCTTATCGTGGTGGACCGGAGCCCCGGGCAGCTTGACGAGGTGGAATTGCAGGTTGAGGTGAAAAAAGAGTTTTTTAGCGATGAAACCAGGGGCCTCGAAGGGCTGCGCGGCAAAATCGAGGCAGTGATGAAATCAAAACTTATGATCAGCGTGAAAGTGAAGCTGGTGGAGCCCAAAACCATCGAGCGGTCAATGGGCAAGTCAAAACGGGTGCTAGACAAGCGGGCATTATAAAACATTATAAAGGAGAGGTCCTATTATGGAAATGAAGCAAATATCCGTGTTTCTGGAAAACAACGTAGGCAGGATCGGGGAAGTTACCAGAGTGCTTGCCGAAGCGGGCGTCAATATGCAGGCCATAAGTATCGCGGACACCGCTGATTTCGGTATTTTACGGCTCATCGTGAACAACAACGAATATGCGGTAAAGGCGCTGAACGACGCGGGGTTTACCACCAGGGAAACCAGCGTGGCCGCGGTGGAGATTGAGGACGTGCCCGGGAGCCTTGCGAAAATAATGGAGCTGTTTCAGAGGTCCCGGGTGAACATCGAGTACCTGTACTCGTCCCCCAAAGGCGGTGAGGGGAAGGCAGTGGTCATCTTCAAGCTGGAGGATCACGCCAAAGGCATGCGTATCATTCAGGATTGCGGGCTTTCCGCCGTTAATTTGTCAGCGCCCCTGGGCTGAAGGCGCCTTGGGCGCGGCGGCGGCGCTTGACCCGCCGGCGCTGCCGGCAGTATAGTAAACCGGAAAAACAACAGCCGGCAGGCATGGCGGAGCGCGCCGAAGGCCGAAGGCCGCCCCTGCGGGCGGGCCTTAACAAGCCCCGCCCCAAGACCGGCGCGTTTGCGCCGGGCAGTCGGCTTTAAAAACCCCCCGGGGCGCCTCCGGCGCCGCGGGTTGGCTGGAGATGTTTTATGAATATACTAATGGCCGTAAGCGAGGCTGTCCCGTTTGCGAAAACCGGCGGCTTGGCTGACGCGGTTTCCGCCCTGTCCCTTTCGCTGGCAAAGCAGGGCCACACCGTCAAAATTGTGCTGCCCCGGTATTACCATATAAACCGGGACACCCTGCGCCACCTTGAAGGGGAAATGGGGGTTCCTATGGGGGGGCGGGAAGAATGGAGCGCGGTCTATGCCGCGGCGCTTCCCGGATCGGCTAAGAAAAATCCGGTTGAGGTCTATTTTATCGACCACGAGCAGTTTTTCGGCAGGGACGGGATTTACGGCGTGCCTTCGGAGCCGGACTTTATGGACAACCCCCGGCGCTTTACTTTCTTTTGCCGCGCCGTGTTCCAGCTCTGCCGCAAGATACGCTGGTATCCCGACGTGTTCCACGCCCACGACTGGCCCGCGGCGCTGGTGCCGGTGTTCCTGAAATACCGGGAGCGGGGCGCGCCCTTCGAGTATGCCGTTTCAGTGCTGACCATCCATAATTTGGGATACCAGGGCATCTATCATAAAGATAATTTTTCTTACACTAATCTGGACTGGAGCGTGTTTTACAGCGCGGGCTTTGACGACTGGAACATGATGAACCTGCTTAAAGCGGGGCTTAACAGCGCGGACAAGCTCAACACCGTTTCCCCCCATTACGCGTGGGAAACCCAGACTTCCCAGCACGGCTTCCGGCTTGACGGGGTGCTCCGCTCAAGGTCCGCGGATTACACGGGTATTCTCAACGGCATAGACACGAATATCTGGAACCCTAAGAAAGATGCCTCTATCCCCCGCAGGTACAGCGCGAAGGATATGGCCGGCAAAGGGGCCGCGAAAGAGGCGCTTCAAAAGGAGTTCGGCCTGCCCCTTGCGCCGGATGTGCCTGTTATCGGCATGGTAACCCGCCTCACCGAGCAGAAAGGGGTCGGCGAGGTCTTCGGCCCGGCCTACGGGTGCGCCTGGTCATTGTGCCGGGACATGGATATACAGATGGTCCTTCTTGGGTCGGGCGAACCCTGGTGCGAAAACGAGGTTAAAAGCCTCTCCCGAAGGCTTTCCAATTTCAAGGCCCATATAGGCTACGCCGAGAAAGAAAGCCATCTTATCGAGGCCGGGAGCGACTTCTTCCTCATGCCCAGCCGCTATGAGCCCTGCGGCCTTAACCAGATGTATTCCCTTGCCTACGGCACCCTGCCTATTGTACGGAACACCGGCGGCCTTGCGGATACGGTGCAGAACTTTAATCAGGAGACCGGGGAAGGCACGGGGTTTATGTTTGACGACCTTACCCCGCTTGCGATTTATAATACCGTGGGCTGGGCGGTCTGGGCCTATTACAACCGGCGGGACCAAATCGAGGCCATGCGCGCCGCGGGCATGAAAGAAAACTTCTCCTGGGACAAGTCGGCGAAGAAATATCTTGAAATGTACGAAACCGCCCTTGCAGTGGTGCACAGCCGCTAGCCCTGCTGTTCCTAACCCCCTGCGCCCCCGAAGGGGGTTTTGGGGGGGCCAAAATAACTTATTCGGGGTCAAAAATAACTTATTCGGGGTCAAAAATAACTTATTCGGGGTCAAAAATAACTTGTTCGGGGTCAAAAATAACTTATTTTGGTGCCAAAATAAACTATCCTGTCCCCATATAAATCATTATCGTATAATGAATTATCGGCGCTGCGCGCCTCTTTAAGAGAAT
>JAITHF010000058.1 GCA_031280115.1 Spirochaetaceae bacterium
ACGACGGCTGCTGAAACAGCCTTAGGCTGCCCCCAAACCCCCGCTAAAGGCTGCCTGCGAAGCGCGGTGAGGCGCCGCTTCGGGGTTGTGACTAAACGTACAAACCCTATCGCAACAAGAAGCACCTGAATCCCCCGCAGGGGGTGACTAAACCCGCAAACCCGCTCACCGCAGGAAGCACGTGAATCCCCCGCAGGGGGCAGCCTTCGGCTGCGCAGGGGGTTGCATATTTTTTTGTTTTGAGCGTATACTTGCAGTGTATATGTCAGAGGAAGCGGGGTGCAATTCCCCCACTATCCCGTAACTGTAATCAGGGGGCCGCTTTGAGAGAAAAGCGGCCCGGCTCCAGCAGAGACAGCCACTAGCGCGGCGCGCCGGGAAGGCTTGCCGGAGAAAGCCCTGTAAGTCAGGAGACTTTGGTATACGCCTGTTTTTATTTCTTGTAAGGTTCCGCGGATTGAGCCAAAGAGAAAAGCAAACCGTTTATCTGCTAACCATAACCGGCCTTTTCTTACGCGCCCCTGGGCCCCTGCGCCGGCAGTACGTCTCTGCACCCCTTCCGAGGGGGTGTGAGCGGCGCCTGTTGAAGCGCAGGCGCGCCTGTAGTACGCCTCTATGCAGAGAGGCCCAGGGGGTGGACGAGGTAGTATGGCCGCGGCGGCCGAGGGTCGGCAGTCTGGTTAGCGCTCCTTCCTGAAAACCGCCGCGTCCTTCTCTTATATCGGCCAGGCCGCAGGGCGCCGCCTTGGGCCTTGGGTATAAAAAAGAACGAAAAAGCAAGAAGGAGTATTGCGATGAAAAGAGAAATCCGTAAGTGCGCGGCCCTTGCGGCAGCCGCGTTTCTGGCGTTTTCCTGCGGGTACGGCGAAGTAGGCGGCGCGGACAAGACCGACACCTATACGGGGGCGCGTATCGCGGAGATACTTGAGCCCATGACAAGCGTCTGGTATTCCCACTACGCAAAGCGGAAACTCGACGGCTACCGTATTGGGAAGTGGCGGGACCGGGAGGCCCTTATCCCTCCTGAGAAACAGGCCCTCTTCCCTGGATGGGACATAGGGGCCCCCCGTTTCAAGACCGCCTCGTCAGCGCCCCCTCAAGAGGAGGACTATTTTATCTTTTACGACGACACAGTGTACGAGATAACCCCCGGGGACGGGGGCAACGGGGGCTGGGAAGACCTTGTTACCCGCTATATCGGCATTGTGCGGGCAGTAAACATCTTTAACGGCGGCCCCGGCGCCGGCGCGGTTATCATCGAGTACCTTGACGGCGCGTACCCTACCTGGTCCCGGGCCGTGCTCAACCGCCCCCTCCCCTTCTTTGGGATGCACTACCGGGTCATCAACCCTGACTGTATCCAGATGGCAAACGCCGTTCATCTTGAGAACCTTGCCGCAGGCCGCCCCTATCATGTCGAGACGCCGGACCTTGAGGCCGCCATAGCCCAGCATACGCCGGTGCGGGACGGAGAGTTTATCGCCTGGGGCATCGTTATCCCCCAAGACCGCGAACCATGACGCGCCCGGTGCTTTGGGCGCTGTGCCTCATGCCCCTGCTGCTGCCCGCCCTGCACCCTCAAGAGGGCGCCGGCGAAGAAGGGCTGGAAGAAGGCGGGTACAGCGAAGAGGACGGCGGGGACGGCGGGGACGGGTTTGAGGGCTATCTTGAGTTCGGCCAGGATACGGGGCTCACAGTCAGCGCCACGCCGGAAACAACCCAGCAAATAAAGGCCGTCGAGAAAGGGGACATAGAACGCGCCCACGCGCCCGACCTTGCGGCGCTCCTTGAGGAAGCGCTTGACATAGGCATCACCCGCTACGGCGCCTACGGAAACCAGACAGAGATAAATATACGGGGCTTTGATACCGAGCGTATCGCCGTCCTTATTGACGGGGTGCCGGCGAACTCGGCCCGTTCCGGCGAGTTCGACGTGAGCCAGATCGGCCTTGCCGGCGTGGAGCGGGTAGAGGTTATCTACGGCGGCTCTGACACGAAATATAACGTCTCAGGCGCCCTTGGCGGGGTTATCAACATTATCACCCTGAAGAAGCAGCAGAAGGGGCTCGCCCTGGGGGGCAGTTTCACCAATACCGGCTACGGAACCGGCTCGTATAACCGGAACGGCGCCGTCGAAGGGGCGCACTATGAAGACTTGGCCGACACCCAGCGCCTTGACCTTTCCGCCGGCTTGGGCATGGAGCGGCTGTCCCTGCGGGTAAACTGGTTCGGCACCCGCGCCGCCAACCACTATCTTTATAAAGACTATTACGGCTTCACCCGCCGGAAGCAGAGCAACCAGGTGTGGGATACAGGTCTGGGCGGCACGGTTATCTTCTCCCTTCCCAATGAGGCGCGCCTTTCCAGCGCTGCCCAGCTCTATGCCGCCAGCAAGCAGTATCCGGTAACAGGCGTGTCCGAGGGCTACGGCCTTGAGCGGGACTTTTCCCTGAAAGAAAGCCTGTCGTTTCACGCGCCTGTGATCTTCCGGGACGACCTTGAAACCGAAGCGTCTCTGAGCTACGCGCTTAACACCATGCGCTACGGGGAAATCTCAGAGGGGCAGGATCACGGGATAACCTTTATAAACCGCTGGCACTGGTACCCTTCCCAGCGCATAACCCTCCGCGGGGGCGTTGACTGGCGCTTCATCGCGGTTGACTCAAGCGAAACTACCGGCACCGCCGGCAACCTTGGGGGGCTTTATGTTACCGCCGAATACGCGCCGGCGCCGCCGTTTCTTATTATAGCCTCCCTCAAAGGCGCCACTGACGCGAAACAGGGGGTGCTTATCCCGAAACTGGGGGTGCGCTGGCAGATTTTTGAGGGCCTTGCCCTTAAAAACAATTATTTCCGCAGTTTCAAGTTCCCTGATTTCGACGATTTGTTCTACCGCAGCGCCGACGGGTTCTATATAGGCAATCCGGGCCTCAAGCCGGAGGACGGCTGGGGCGCCGACGTGATAGCCGAGTTTACGCTGAACGATATGTTCGGCGCCAGCGCCGCAAGTTATGTGCAATGGACCGAACAATCTATCCACTGGGTCAAGCACGGCAGGTATTGGACGCCGGAGAACGTGGGGACCGGCTTTTTCGTAGGCTTTGACCTGCGCCCGGCCCTTACCCTGCCTATACGGGCCGGCCCCTTCCAGAAGGTCGTCTTCTCATGGACCTGGCAGCTCCAGATAAGCTGGTTTTTGACTGACAGCCTGACCTTTGCGGACTCCCTGCGTATCCCCTATATGCCCGCGCACATTCTTGGCGGTTCGGTAGATATACAATGGGGCTCCGGCTCCCTCCGCATCTCCGCCCACTACGAAAGCCTGCGGTACGCGGACACCGGCAACCACATGGCGTTAGACCCTTACTGCCTCTTGAATATCACGGTCAATCAGAACATCGGGAAACACCTCACCTTCTTTGCGGTGGTCCGCAACGGCTTTAACCAGCTCTACACCTCGTTTGCCGAATACCCCATGCCCGGTATCTCCTGCGCCCTGGGGGTACGCTTCCAGTTCCCCCTGACCAGCGCTCCGTAAACGCATTGACTCAAAGTAAGAAGCGCCGGTGGGGGTTTGGGGGCAGCCTGCGGGGGATTCACGTGCTTCCTGTTGCGAGAGGGTTTGCGATTTTAGTCACAACCCTGAAGGATGCGCCTCACCGCGCTCCCGCAGGCGGCTTTGCGCGTCCGTCGTGCCGCGTTCCCCGCGCAGCGCCCATACCGAACACCCCGCGCCCCCTTTCATGGAAACCCCGCGCACCTGCGCTCTCTCTTTTTGCGCCTCCGGCGCCTTTTTCTTTTTTTATGGAGGGTCATAGACCCCCCAAACCCCCGCTAAGGCTTCCCGCCCCGCGCCCCGTGGGGCCCGGCCTTAATAACCCCGTGGGTCGTAGGCCGCCCGTGGTACGAGGGAACCTCGTCGGGCTCCGCCAGGAGCAGGGCAACAA
Organism: Spirochaetaceae bacterium; assembly: GCA_031280115.1. GTDB lineage: Bacteria > Spirochaetota > Spirochaetia > Treponematales > Breznakiellaceae > JAITHW01. The sequence goes on from JAITHF010000058.1 coordinate 3,948, forward strand.
AGTCCTCGTCCGTGAGCGGCGGCTTGTGGAACCAGCGGTTTTTGATTTCCCGCATTTTGTCTTGCAGCCGCTCGAAAGCTGCTTTGATTTGCGCGTTGATAACCGGCGTGCGTTCC
>JAITHF010000245.1 GCA_031280115.1 Spirochaetaceae bacterium
GCAAGCGCCTATATTTACAAGGCATTTGCGAATGACTACGATTTCCCAATCCACGACAGCCTGAAAGACAATATTTCCCGCATCAGGCTGGTAGATATGCTCACGTTTGACCGCGCGAACTTTGAGAAAAATATTTCTACGGCGGTTCAGAAAAAAGTGAGGATAGAAAGCAAGTGGGGTATTGTAAGATTGGGCAGCCGCACTAAAATCAATTATGGTATCAGAATAGTAAAAAGAACAGAACAGGGAACTATTTACCCTGTTTATGGCGGAGGTGGAGAAACTTTTAAGGCAAATTCTTTTAACCGTAAAAATGTTTATATAATTTCAAGATTTGGAAGGTCGCCTGAATGTGTAAGATTTGTAGCTGGAGAATTTTTTCTAAATGATTCAGGAATGTCATTAGAAACTTTGGATAACGATGTCTTAAACCAAAAATATCTTGACTATTTTCTTTTATTAAACCAAGATATTGTTTATCAGTGTGGAAGAGGGGTCGCACAAAAGAATATTGACATTGAAGCTTTTTATAACATTCAAATTCCCCTCCCTCCGCTTCCTGTCCAGCAAAAAATTGTTTCCGAAATAGAAGCGCTGGAAAAGAAAGAAGCGGTGGCAAAAGAAAAAATAGAAAATTCTGTGAAGCGCATTAATGATATTTTAGAAACTAGCTCGATAGAACAACACAAGATAAGTGATATTATAGCTTTGGAATACGGAGCAGCCCTGCCTGAAAGCAGCAGAATAAAAGGTGAGTTTCCGGTAATGGGTTCGAATGGTATTGTTGGCCGGCACAATGCTTATTTAACTGAAGGGCCGTCTATTATTGTAGGCCGTAAAGGTTCTGCCGGAAAAATCACATGGTCTAATGTAAATTGTTTCCCAATAGATACAACATTTTATGTAAAACTTATCGACAACCGGCATAATTTAAAATTGATATATTATGCTTTGCAAAAAGCAGACCTCGAAAGTTTATCGGGCGGTACAGGCGTTCCTGGTCTGAACAGAAATGCCGTATATACAAAAGGAATCCCCCTTCCCCCGCTCCAAGAACAGCAAAAAATCGTTTCTGAAATAGAAAAACTGGAAATAAAAATACAAGAGCTGCAAAACCAATTAGAGCAATTCCCTCTACAAAAAGAACAGATATTAAGAAAATATCTTTAGATCAAACAAAGAAGGGAAACAAACCGTTCCGCTCAAGCCGGGAACGCATCATATCGCCGTTAAAGTTGTTGACAGCGACGGCCTTGAAAATACGGAAATAGTGAAACTGGCAGCCAACGGCGGCGTAAGCCGCGGCATAGCGCCCTCCATATACGCCGGATATATATTTTTTTCCTTTATATTCTTGAATACCAACAGCCCATAGGGTTGAAACAAAGACGGCTGACAAAGCAATACATAAAGCCAGTTTTTTCACCGCATAACCTCCGCCTCGAAATCATGCCTCCCGCAGGGCGCGGGCGCGGGAAACACCTATGAAGCAACCGAAACCCCCGTTCAGGGGGGCTTCCTGCGCCGCACGCAATCGAGCGGCGCTCAGGTTTTTATGAGGGCTGCCCGCACCGGCGCGCCGTCGCTCTCTTTTATCTTGAGGGGGAACGCGGCTACGATGTAGTCCCCGTCTGCCACGCCGTCAAGGACAACGTTTTCCACCACCGCGATTTCCGCCTTGAACAGGGTCTGGTGGATCTCCGCCTCATTGTCCGGCGGCGCAACGCTCCACGCATCGGTAATAACGGTCTTTATCCCGCACGCAATAAGATAGTCCGCCGCCTCTTTTGAAAAATAACTCCGGCCCCCGCCGTGCACGATAAGCCGCTGCGCCGAATCAATCCTGCCTCTCAGGTGTTCCGCGGTGATAAGGGCGTTTGCCGGAACCGTTACCACCCGGGCCGGGCCGTAATAGTAATCAAGCGGGAGCCGGTCTATGGCCGCGGCGCTTCCGGGGAGAAAATGGGAGAATGCGTCCGCGTGGGTGCCAAGGTGGCTGGTGAACACGAACTTGCTGACGCTGTACAGGTCGCCCTTATTCACATCCGAAAGCCGCTCGATTGAAAGAGGGGGCGTTCCGGGGTAAAGCGGCGCTTCCTGCGCCGTGCGGGTAATGTCTATAACGGTCATACGAAACTCCTTTTCGCGGAGGCTTAACCGCCGCTGTTTTGTCCTAAGCAGTATACCCTGCGGGCGGGCTTTTTGTCTATCCCGCGCCTTGCGTGCGGGAATGAATCGTGCTACCGTAATACCGTGTATTGGCGCGGTTTTTCCCTGATATTTTTCCTGCTGTTTTCCCTGTTTCCCCTATGCCCGCCGCCGGCGCTGCTGTCCCAGCAGAACCCGCTGCCCGCCGCTGAGGCGGCGCGGCTTACGGCGGTGGTACAGGCGCTTGCGGAACAAGGGGTTCCCTTTGAGGAGCGCCCCCTGTTCGCGCTCTTCGGCGGCTTCGGCTCCTCGGTCCATGTGCGCCTTCCCCGGGCGGAAAACCCCGGGCAGCAGGGCGGGGAAAAGACGCTGGTTCTGGCCATCCCCCTTTCAGGCGCCCCTCAAAAAGAGGCGGCGCTCCCCCGGCGCCTTCCTTTCGGGGTCGAGGCGGGCCTCGCCTTTATCCGGCAGGCTCAGGCGGCGCCGCCGCCGCTGCGGGTAACCGTGGCGTTTCTGGGAAACGAGGCGTCCCTCCTCCCCAAAGACAGCAGGAGCCCCAATTACCGGCTGGGGCTGGAAGATTTGTATGCCTCCCTTGAAGACCCTGAAAATACGGTGCTCCTGTATCTGGATATAACCGCCCCGCCCCGGACCCTTATCATCCATCACGGCGCGGAGAACATCATAAGCTCCCGGTCGACGCTGGAGGCGCTGTACCGTATATGGGGCGGGCGCAGCCTGCCGCGGGCCCTGGCGGTACGGTATAACGAGCTTTATAAACTGGGGCTGGTAACGGGCCCTGAAGTTATAACCTCTGCTGACGCCCGCTTTATAGACGCGCTGTATCTTACCGGAGAGGCGGCGCAGGAAGGCGCCGCCGCGGTGGGGCCGGAGGCGCTTTCAGCCTCTTTTATGGAGTACGCCGGCGCCCTTGAGGATTCTTCTGGAAGCCTTGACCGGCACTTTCTCATCATCTCTTTTTTCGGGCGGCTTTTCTTTGTCCCCGAAACCGTAACCGTCATGGTATTTTTGGGGATTGCCGGTCTTTTTTTCCTTGCCATTCTGGGCTATTTTACGGTATACCGCAAGCGGCTCATCCTGCTGTGGCAGATGTTTCTCGGCTATGCCTGGGTCTTCCCGCTGTTTCTCATATTTCTCACCGCTTCTCTTGAGACCGCGGGCTTTATAACCGCCGGCGCAGGGCGGCGCTTGGGCCGCGGCGCCTTGCCTATGGACATGGGGCTGGCGTTTCTTAAAATAATCATCGCCCTCCCGCTGTTTTCCGCGCTTTTTTCCTTTGGGAATGCCCTTAATATCCCCAAGAAAGCGGATTTTTACGGCAGCAGCGCGGCTTTGCTGGTGATTGCCGGCGTGCTTATCGCGGCGTTTCTGGACATAACTTTCACGCCGGTATTTCTCTGGGTCCTGCTCTGCACCCTGCTGGGCGCCGCGTCCCGAAATCCTGTGCGGGTATATGTGTTGGCTGCCTGCGCGCCGGTGCCTGCGCTGGGCCCTTTCGGGAACATCCTGCAAGGCCAGGGGCCGCCCTTCTCCTCCGGGCGGCTTACGGAGGTTCTGCTTTCTCAGGACATTATAAAATCCCTGTATATGGCGGTTATTATCCTGCCGTTCATGCTCCTTCTTGAGCGGGGCGCGGCGCTGCGGGCGGGAAAGAAGGGGGATACGGCGGCGCCGCTGTCCCGCAGGCTGGCGGCGGTTATGGGGTGTTTTGCCGCGAGCCTTGGGGTGCTGGGGCTCTATACGCTGTACCGTTCAGGAACGGCGCCGCCTGAGCCGGTCCGGCGGACCATAGCCGACGGGCGCGGGATTATGGCCGTAACATTGCAAGAGCGGGTGTTTCTTGAGCGGCGGAGCCTGACCGTGCGTATTGAGGCAGCAGGGGACCCGCGGCGTTTCAACCTGCGCCTTACCGGCGCGGACCAAAGGGCGCCTGTGATTTACGCGGCGCCCATGCCGTACCGGACTGCTGAAGATTGGAAATCCATTGAGTTTCAGGTGGGCGAGGGGCCGCCTAACCCGTTTGTTACCGAGATTATTCTGCCCCTTGATTTTACCGGTTTTCTGGAGGCGGAAGCGCTTTACACGGTTTTTGACCAGCGGATTGACGCGCTTCCCCCGCCTGAGACCGGCGATTATATCCTGCGGGTCCGGCAGAACGCCCGTATCAAGCCAGCCCCCCTGCCGCACCCCCTGCGGGGGTTTTAGGTGCTTCTTGCAGCGAGGGGGTTTGCACGTTTAGTCACCCCCTGCGCAGCCTCCGGCTGTTTCACGTGCTTCTCGCGGCGGGAGGGTTTGCGGGTTTAGTCACAACCCAGAAGTTGCGCCTCAGCGGGCTTTGATAGCGTTAGTAGCGCAACGCAGGAAGCCGTTAGTTGGGGGTTTGGGGCAGCCGAAGGCTGTTTCAACAGCCGTCGTTTGCACTATGATTCGCAAAACAGGAAGCGCCGGCAGCCTCCGGCTGTTTCAGCAGTCGTAGTTTGCACTATGAGCCGCGGAACAAGAAGCGCCGGTAAAAAAGCCCCCATAATGCCTTAAAAGAGGCGCGCAGCGCCGATAATTCGTTATAGTATAATGAGTTGTTTGGGGACGGGATGGTTTATTTTGGAACCAGCAAAACGCCGCCGGCCTTCCCCGGCCTTCAGATTGTACACGATCTACGGCGGGTTGTACACAATCTGAGGCAGGTTGTGTACAATCTACGGCGGGTTGTACACAACCTAAGGCAGATTGTACACAATCTAAGGCAGATTGTACACGATCTACGGCGGATTGTACACGATCTGAGGCGGATTGTACACGATCTGAGGCGGGTTGTACACAATCTGAGGCGGGTTGTACACAATCTACGGCGGGTTGTACACAATCTACGGCGGGTTGTGTACAACCTAAGGCAGATTGTACACAACCTAAGGCAGGTTGTACACAATCTACGGCGGGTTGTACACAATCTAAGGCGGGTGGGACACAATCTGAGGCGGATTGTACACAATCTGAGGCGGATTGTACACAATCTGAGGCGGATTGTACACAATCTGAGGCGGATTGTACACAATCTGAGGCGGGTTGTACACAACCTGAGGCGGATTGTACGCGATCTGAGGCGGATTGTGCATAGAATACGATACCCTGTCCCCAGACAACGCAGTATGCTGCAACGAATTACCGGCGCTGCGCGCCTCTTAAAGAGAATTTGGAGGGTCATAGACCCTCCAAACCACCCATAAAGGCTTCCTGCGTTGCGCCCTTTCGCGATCGAATTCCGCTGAGGCGCCGCTTCTGGGTTTTGACTAAAATTGCGAACCCTCCCGCTACAGGAAGCACGTGAATCCCCCGCAGGGGGTGACTAAACGTGCGAACCCGCTCGCTACAAGAAGCGCGTGAATCCCCCTTCGGGGGTTGCGGGATGGTATCGGGCGTGGTATATTTCGGGTATGGGAAAAGAAAAAATACCGGCGCCGGAAAAAACAAGATCCCTGCTCCACGCTGAAAAAGCCCTGGCCGAAGACGACGCTGACCGCTCCCTGCGCCCTCAGCGCCTCGCCGAATTCCTTGGCCAGGACGCCATGAAAGAAAACCTTGCAGTCTTTATCAGCGCGGCCAAAGAACGCGGGGAAAGCCTTGACCACCTCTTTCTCATCGGCCCACCGGGGCTGGGGAAAACCACCCTGGCCCAGGTGGTGGCCCGGGAACTGGGCGTGGATTTCAAGGTCACCTCCGCGCCGGCCCTTGACAAGCCCAAAGACCTTGCCGGAATCCTCACGGCGGTTACTGAAAAAACCGTCTTTTTTATCGACGAAATCCATAGGCTCAAGCCCGCGCTTGAAGAAATGCTGTATATTGCCATGGAAGACTACGAGCTTGACTGGATTATCGGACAGGGCCCCAGCGCCAGAACCATCCGCATCCCCATTCCGCCGTTCACTATGGTCGGGGCCACCACCAAAGCGGGCAATGTCTCAAGCCCCCTTATAAGCCGCTTCGGTATAACCTGCCGGTTCTCGTTCTACGAACCAAAAGACATGGAAGCGATTATCCGCAGGTCCGCCGGCATACTCAAAGCCCCCATCACCATAGACGCCTCCCGCCGCCTTGCCGCCTCGTCCCGGGGCACCCCGCGGGTGGCAAACCGCCTCATCCGCAGGATGCGCGACTTCGCCCAGGCCCGCCGGACGCCGGCTATTACCCTTGACGTGGTGGAAGAAGGGCTTAACCGCCTTGAGATCGACCGCCTGGGGCTTGAGAAATACGACCGGGAAATCCTTGCCATCATTATTGAGCGCTACCGCGGGGGGCCTGTGGGCGCCGAGACCCTGGCTATCTCTTTGGGCGAAACCGTTGATACCCTTGAAGATTACTATGAGCCCTACCTTATACAGTCAGGGCTGCTCCAGCGCACCCCCCGGGGCAGAATGGCAACGCCCCGTGCGTACCAGCACCTTAACCTCCCCCAAAACGCCGCCTCTCAAACTTCCGGCGGCGGGACCCATGAAGACCAGCGCGTTCTCATTTGACCTTCCCCCCGGGCTCATCGCCCAAGAGCCGCCGGAAGAACGGGGGGCAAGCCGGCTTATGACCCTTGACCGCCAGGCCCGGGCCGTGGGCCACTGCCGCGTCGCGGACCTGCCCCGCCTCCTCATGCCTGAAACCCTGCTGGTGCTTAATAACACAAAAGTACGCAAGGCCCGGCTCAAGGCGGTCTGCGCGGCAACAGGCAGGGGAGCGGAGTTCCTGCTGCTCAGGCGCCGCGATGACGCCGCATGGGAAGCGCTGATGCGGCCTTCGCCGCGCCGCGCCAAGGGGAGGCGCTACGTGTTCGCCGACGGGCGGCAGGGGGAGGTCATGGAGGAACAGGGCGGCGTGGCGGTGCGCTTTGAGGCGCCTCTCAGCGAGGCGTGGTTTGAGGCCCACGGCCTTGTGCCGCTGCCGCCGTATATCAAGCGGGGCCCTGCTGAAGCGGACAGCGCCCGCTATCAAACCGTGTACGCAGGCCCTGTCGGGTCCGCGGCGGCGCCTACCGCAGGGCTGCACATAACCGCCGGCCTCCTTGACGCCCTGAGGCGCGCGGGCATGAAAGCGGCCTTTATAACGCTCCACGTGGGGCTTGGCACGTTCCTGCCGGTGCGTACCGAACAGGTTGAGGACCACCTGATGCACGAAGAGGCGTTTCACATAAGCAGCGAAGCAGCCGGCGCGGTGGAAGAAGCGAAAGCCGCGGGCAGGAGCGTTGCCGCAGTAGGCACCACCAGCGTCAGGGCCCTTGAGTCCGCCTGGCAGGGCGGGGTTCTGGCGCAGGGGGAGCAGGCCACCTCGCTCTTTATCTACCCGGGCTACGATTTTAAGGTGGTTGACGCGGTTTTTACCAATTTTCATACCCCCCGGTCAACCTTGCTCATGCTGGTTTCCGCGTTTGCCGGCCTTGGCCTGATACAGGAAGGCTACGCCGCGGCAATACAGGAGGGCTACCGGTTCTTCAGTTACGGCGACGCCATGCTCATCCGCTAGGAGGCTAGGCCGCCCCTTGCGTATCCGGTATGATGGGCCATGAACATCATTCTTTTTGAGGAACACGAGCTGGGCCTTCCCCTTCCGGCGCGGGATGAACGCGCCGCCCACCTGCGCTCGGTGCTGGGCAAGAAGGCCGGGGACGGCTTTGACGCCGGCGTGCTGGGGGGAAAGCGGGGGCGCGGCGTTATCCAGCAGGTCGGCCCTGACGGCGCGGTGTGGTATACCCTCGACCTGCGCTGCCCGCCGCCGCGCCGGACGCCGGTACGCATGGCCCTGGGCTTTGCGCGGCCTATTCAGCTGAAGCGTATCCTGCGGGACCTTGCCTCCCTGGGGGCCGCGGCGGTTGACCTTATGGGAACCGAACTGGGGGAAAAGAGTTATAAGGATACGGCGCTCCTGTCCGGCGGCGGCGCCCGGGCCGCCCTCATACAAGGCGCGGTTCAGGCAAGAGATACCTGCATCCCTCTTGTTACGGTGTATCCCTCAGTGAGGGAGTGGCTGAAGGCGGCGCCCTGGCCGCCGCTTGCGGCGCTTGCGGCGCTTGACAACGAGCGGCCCCAGGGCGCCTTTTCCTGTTATGATGCGCCTGCCCCGCCTCCGGGTTTGGGGGGCGCGGAGCGGATGGTGCTTGCAATAGGCGCTGAGCGGGGGTGGTCCGAGCGGGAGCGGCAGGAACTTGAGGCCGCGGGCTTCGCGCGCCTTTCCCTTGGCCGGCGGGCCCTGCGTACTGAGACGGCCTGCGTGGCGGCGCTGATTCTGGCTATGGAAAAAACCGGGGAACTTGGGTAAGATACAGGCATGGATCAAGAACAACTTAAAGGGGCGCTTCTGCGGGTTGCCGAAGCGCCGCTGGATTTTACCCTGCTTTTTTCCGGCAAAAAGAGTAAAAAGATAAACGGCCTCTACAAGGCGGAGTCCCGGGAAATCATCATTCATAACCGTAATTTCACTGACGAAAACCTGCTCATGTACACGGCCGTCCATGAATACGCCCACCACTTGCACGCCTGCGCCCGGGGCGGCGTCCTCTCTGCCCGGTCCCACAGCGCCGAGTTCTGGAGTATTTTCCACGGCCTTCTGGAAGAGGCCGAGAAAAAAGGGCTCTACCGGAACGTGTTCGCCGCCTCCCCTGAGCTTGCGGCGCTCACCGATCTTATACGGGAGGAATACCTGCGGAAGAACGGGGACCTTTTGAAGGAACTGGGGGAGAGCCTGCTGCGCGCCTTTGAACTGTGCGCGTCCCTGGGCGGGCGGTTCGAGGATTACCTTGACCGGGTGCTGCGTATCCCCCGGGCCGCGGCGGAAGCGGCCATGAAGATGCACCATTATAACATCAACAGCGCTGTCGGCCCGGACAATATGCGCTTTCTTGCGGGGATCCGCAATGAGGGCGAGCGGAACGCGGCAGAGGAGGCGCTGCTTAAAGGGAAAAGCCCTGACACCGTGCGGGTGGAGGCCAAGCGCCGGGCCCAGGGTTTGGCGGTCCCTCAAGGGGAAGAAAAAGACGCCGGGCCCAGGTCGGTGCTGGAAAAGGAGAAGGCCCGGCTTGAGCGGACCATCGCCCATCTTTCAGAGCGGCTTAAAGTAATAGAACGCGCCCTTGCCCCGCCGCCCCCTTGAGAGGGAGTGTCAAACGGCGCATCCTGCGGGCCTGCCTGCCGGATAAAGCGCGTCCGGGTATCTTTTTAGGGGAAGACAAGGCCGTTTTCCCCTTTGTCAACCTTCACCGTGTCGCCGTCCCTGATTGTTCCGGCAATAACCGCTTTGGCAAGGGGGTTTTCCAGTTCGGCCTGCAAAGCCCGTTTAAGGGGGCGGGCGCCGAAAAGCGGGTCGTACCCGCGCTCCGCAAGGAGCGCCTTCGCCGCCTCTGTCAGCGCAAGCCCTATCCTGCGCCCGGACAAGCGTTTCTCAAGGCGCTCAAGCTGGATTTCCAGTATTTTGCCGATTTCTTGGGGCCCGAGCCGGTTAAACAGCACGGTCTCATCAATGCGGTTAAGAAACTCCGGCCTGAAACGCTGCTTTAAAAGCTCCCCCAGGGCGTCCTTCAGGGCCTGCCCGTCCGGCGCCTCAAGGATGAGGTCAGATCCCAGATTGCTGGTCATAATAATAATGACGTTCTTAAAGTCAACCGCCCGGCCCTGGCTGTCGGTGAGCCGCCCGTCGTCGAGTATTTGAAGGAACACGTTAAACACCTCGGGGTGCGCCTTTTCAACCTCGTCAAAAAGAATAACGCTGTACGGGCGGCGGCGCACCGCCTCGGTGAGCTGCCCCCCCTGTTCGTAGCCCACATACCCCGGAGGCGCCCCGATAAGGCGGCTTACCGAGTGCTTTTCGCCGTACTC
>JAITHF010000253.1 GCA_031280115.1 Spirochaetaceae bacterium
TATCCCGTTGGCAAGGAGGTTCACGCCGGTTCCTGATATGACCTGATCCGCTCTGAGGCTTATGGCGGCAAAGGCGTGTATCAGGGAAAAGAGGCACCCCATACAGGCGCCCATAAAGAGCGCCAGCGGGATGGAGAACCCTATGGAGTCTTCCAAAAGCACGTGGGCCGTGGCCGCGGTCATGGCGCCGCTTGCCATAAGCCCCTCACGGGCGATATTCACCACGCCGGCGCGCTCGCAAATCATGCCGCCCACAGCAGCGATGAGAATGGGAGAGACTATCATAAGGGTCGAGGGAAGGAGGTGGAGAAATGTTTGGCCCGTCATGTTTCTATTTCCTTTTTTGCGCTTTTTTCGGTTTTTAGTTCGTTCTCTTTCTCTTTTTCTTTCTCTTTTTCTTTCTCTTTGCGGGCTTTTTCTTTCATCTGCCAGTCAACAATAATCCTGACCCCGGCGCGCAGGGAGATGAACACCACCACAAGCCCCATGATGATAGAGGTAATTTCTTTGGGGATTTGGCGGGACTGCATAAGGGGCTGGGCTGACTTGAGCATGCCAAAGAGGAGCCCCCCAAGGGCGGTTCCCCAGGCCGTGCTGTTTCCCACAAGCGCCACGGCGATACCGTCAAAGCCGTAGCCGTCCTGCACCGCCAGCACCCGTCCCGAGGCAAAGACCCCCAGGGCCACCACCGCGCCGCCAAGCCCGGCAAACCCGCCTGAGATTGCCATAGCCGTCGTAATCTGGGCGTTTACGTTGATGCCCCCGTACCGCGCGGCCTCTTTGTTAAGGCCCGTTGCCCGCAAGGTGTAGCCCAAGCGGGTTTTTCCCATGACGATCCAAAAGAACAAGACCGCCCCAAGGGTGAGGTAAAGCCCGTAGTTGAGGCGGGAACCGTTGGTAAGGGATTCGAGGAAGGGGCTTGAAAGCCGGCTTGTGGGCGGGAACGGCGGCGTTTGATAGGTGTTGGCCCCGGGGATACGCATGGTAAAATACCGCGACATATAATACGCGATATAGTTCATCATAATCGTCGCCACCACCTCGGACACTTTGAAACGCGCCTTGAGGAACCCGACTAACCCGCCCCAGATCGCGCCTGCTGCAATGGCCGCAAGCACCGCGATAATCCAGTGGGCCGCCGGCAGGCGGGGCGCGTAAAACGCGAAGAACTGCGCCGTAGTGAGGCCCATGATGTACTGCCCCTCTGCGCCGATGTTAAAAAGGCCGGTTCTGGCGGCAAAGGCCATCGAAAGGCCGCAGAGGATAAGGGGCAGGGACATGACAATCCATTCCCCGATATACCGCCCGTTAAAGCGGGTAATCCATGAATCCCCGTTCCAGCGGATATACCAGCCTGATACTACTTGCATAAGGGAGAAATACATATCCGACGGGTTTCTGCCCACCGCAAGAATAAGGATAGTTCCTGCGAGAAACCCCAGAAAGACCACCGCCGCGGAAACAAGCGCGTCTGACCGGGTAAAGGCTTCGAGGACGCCTTCCCGGACAGAACGGATAAACGATTTTTCAGCCATCCCCAATACCTCCCATCATGGTGCCGATACGCCGTTCATCCGCATTTTGCGCGTCCGCAAAGCCCACCACCGCGCCTTTGGACACCGCCGCTATCCGGTCGCACAGGCTTAAAATCTCTTCCAGTTCAAAGGAGATAAGCAGGACCGCCTTCCCCTTGTCCCGTTCCGCAAGGATGCGGCGGTGGATGTATTCGATAGCCCCCACGTCAAGCCCCCGTGTTGGCTGGGACACGATGAGGAGGTCCGGGGAAACGTCTATTTCCCGGGCAATGATTATCTTTTGCTGGTTCCCGCCGGACATGGATTTTGCCAGCGTGGCGGGCCCGTTTCCGGCGCGTATATCAAACTGGTTTATAAGCCGCTCCGCGTGGCTCGCGATGGCCGGGAACTGGAGAAAGCCCGCGGCGTTGGAGAACTGGCCGGTACGGAAATTTTTGAGGATAAGGTTCTCGTCCACCCGGAAATCCAGCACAAGGCCGTGTTTGTGCCGGTCTTCCGGCACCAGCCCAAGCCCGCTTTCGTTGCGTTTGCGGATGGTTTCCCGGGAAATATCCCGGTCTTTGAGGAGTATCCGGCCTGACTTAACCGGCAGGAGCCCTGATATAGAGGCCGCAAGTTCGGACTGGCCGTTGCCGTCAACCCCGGCAACGCCCACCACTTCTCCGGCCCGGACCTCAAGGGACAGGTTCCGCACCGCCGGAACCCCTTTCGGCCCGATGACCGTCAGATTCTCCACTTTAAGGATTACTTCTTTCGGCGTTGAAGGCGCTTTCTCAATGCGGAATGTTACCGACCGCCCCACCATTTTTTCCGCCAGTTCCTGTTCGCTTGCCGCGGCCACTTCGAGGGTTCCGATATATTTCCCCCGGCGCAGCACTGTACAGCGGTCCGCGGCGGCTTTAATCTCTTTGAGCTTGTGGGTAATAAAGACAATCGTCTTTCCCTCTGCTTTGAGCCTGTGGAAAATCCCAAGGAGTTCGTCGATCTCTTGAGGGGTAAGCACTGCGGTAGGTTCGTCAAAGATGAGAATGTCCGCGTCTCTGTAGAGTATTTTAAGGATTTCCACCCGCTGCTGCATCCCGACGGTGATATTTTCGATACGGACCTTAGGGTCTACCGCGAGGTTATAGGCGCCGGAGAGTTCCGCCACCCGTTTATCCGCCCTGCTGAGGTCGATATTGCCCCATTTATTCTTAGGTTCAAGCCCTAGCACGATGTTTTCTGTTACTGTGAAATTATGAATGAGTTTGAAGTGCTGGTGCACCATGCCTATTTTAAGGGCTGTGGCGTCATTGGGGCTGCGTATCCGCACCTCTTCCCCCCGTATTTTAATCCGGCCCTGGTCCGGTTCGTAGAGGCCGAACAGGATGGACATGAGGGTTGATTTCCCCGCGCCGTTTTCCCCTAAAAGGGCGTGGATTTCCCCCTGCGCCACTTGGAGGCGCACATTGTCATTCGCAATAATCCCCGGAAAAACTTTTGTAATAGCAAGCATCTCTATAGCAAGGTCAGCGGCCACAACACCTCCTCAAGCGCCAAGGGGCTAGCCCTCTCATTCCTGCGCTTGTTTTCTTGAACTTTAGTTATCTTTCGCGTTCAGGTTTTGGGGAAATCCCGGGAGCCCCCGGGCTTCCGCGTGGGTAGCGGCCACCCGGGTTTCACCGGAGATAATCCGCTGTTTCGCTTCTTCCACCTTGTCTTTGATGTCTTGGGTAAAGGCGCTGTTGCGGGAGGTATACCCCACGCCGTTTGCCCGCAGGTCCAGGGTTATCACTTCCCCTCGAAAGCTGTTGCTCTTGAGCGCGTTAAGCCCGTAGAGCATACCGGTTTCCACGAACTTTATCATAGAAGTAAACACCGCCGATTCGGTTGCGTTGTACATGCCTTCCTCGTGCTGGTCAGAGTCCACGCCGATAGCCCAGACGTTTTTCCCTTGGAGCCGGTATTCTTTGACTTGGGCGATCGTGCCGTTCCCGCTCCCGCCGGCGGCTGAGTAGATGCCATAGACCCCTGAGTCGTACCAGGTTTTTGCCTGTGTTTTGGCAGACGCCGGATCCCCCCAGTTATTCACATAGTAATCCACAATTTCCGCGTCCGGTATGACCGAGAGCACCCCTTGCACAAAGCCCACTTCGAACTTGGTGATAACTTCCCCCGGAACCCCGCCGATAAAGCCGAATTTGGGGGCGCTTATTCCGTCCGCAAGAGCTTTATGCGCTATTGCGGCGCCCACCAGATACGAGCCTTCATGCTCGGCGAAGATAACTTCAAGCACATTCGGGAGGCTGACCTCGTTTATATCAATAATCATGTAGTTTTGCCCGGGGTTTTCCAGCGCCACTTCCCGTATAGCGTTTACAAACGTAAAGCCTGACGCCACAATGAGGCTGTACCCTTCATCTGTGGCCTGCCGGACATTAGGCACATACATATCCTGTGTTTGGGCCGTAACCACGTCGTAGGCTTGCCCCCGCAGGGCTGTATTATTCCAGGTATCCCCGTAGAACTCAAGGATGCCCCGCCAGGCCGCCGCGTTGAACGACTTATCGTCAATGCCTGTGGC
>JAITHF010000295.1 GCA_031280115.1 Spirochaetaceae bacterium
TTGACAACTTCATGGTCGCCGGCCTGGGAGACCTCAAAATGGCGTCGGTCAACGTGGCCAACCAGATAAACTTTATCTATGTGGTGGCAGTCAACACGGTCTGCGGCGCAGGCGGCATCTACCTCGCCCAGTTCAAAGGCGCGGGCAAGGCGGAAGGGATGCGCCACGCCTACCGCTTTAAAGTTATCTTCTCCTCCCTCACGGCCCTCATCTACGGCGCCCTCTGCTGGGCCGCGCCTGAAAAAATGCTCGGCCTTATGACCATAGGAAACAGCGTCCAAGCGGGCATCGTCGCCGAAGGCTCCCGCTACCTCCGGCTCACCTCGTTCACCCTCCTGCCCACGGCGCTCTCCATGTCCCTGGGCACAGCCTTTCGGGAAACGGGCTTTCCCAAAGTGCCGCTTATCATCTCCGCCGCGGCCACGCTGGTCAACACCGCCGGGAACTGGGCGCTCATCTACGGCAACGCAGGCGCCCCGCGCCTTGAAGTGGCAGGCGCCGCGATTGCCACGGTTATTGCCCGCTTCTTCGAGCTTTGCATCTTCCTGTGCTATGTGTACAAAAACAAACCCCCCTTCTTCGTGGGGTTCCGCAGCATCCACCGTATCGACCGGCGGCTTATCAAAGATATTCTTGGCAAATCCCTTATGATTTTCGTGTCCGAAGCGTCATGGATAAGCTCGGAAACGATCCTGGCGGCGCTGTATAACGGCAGGGGCGGCGCCGAAGTGGTGGCGGGCATGGCCGCGGGCTTGACCGTGGCCAATATCTTCTTCCTGCTTTTCGGGGGGATATGGACAGCTGCCGCCGTTATCGTAGGCGGGAACCTGGGTGCCGGGAAACTTGAGGAAGCCAAAATCAAAGCCCGCTGGATACAGTCCGGCTCCGCAGCCGCGGGCTGCGCGGCGGCGGTTCTGGGCGCGGCCCTTGCCGCCGTCCTGGTCCCGCTGGTGTTCAGCAGCCTGTCTGAAACCGCCAGGGGGATAAGCCTGGGGCTGGTGTATGTTATCGCCGCCTACCTTCCGGTCTGGTGCCTGCTTAACGCCATGTTCGCCATCTCCCGCGCAGGCGGCGACGCCGCAATGGGCATGTACACGGACCTTTCGGTCAATACCCTCCTCTTTGTGCCGGGGTGCTTTATCCTTGCCCTCTTTACAAGCCTTAATCCGGTAGCTATGTTCGCCCTGCTCAAGACGACGGATTTTCTGAAACTGCTGGTGGCGCGGCATTTCCTCAATAAAGAGCGGTGGGTGCGCAACCTTACCCTGCCGGCGGCGGGGGGGCCGGTAAAAGCGCCTCCCTGCGAAAAGAGGGGGTGATAATGAAAAAACAGTTGAAGCCGTTGAAATAGATAGGGTATTCTATGTATAATAGAACTAATGGAACGAGCGAGAAGAACCATGAATACTGCGGCGTATGCTGCGGGTATATATTTTTGAAGGAGATATTTTATGAGAAAATGGGTTTGTTCTGTCTGCGGATATGTCCATGAAGGCGATAAAGCGCCTGAGACCTGTCCCACCTGCAAGGCTCCCGCGTCGAAGTTCAAAGAACAGGCGCAGGGCGCCGCTTTTGCCGCGGAGCACGTGGTGGGAGTAGCCAAGGGCGTTGAAGACGATATTTTGACGGACCTGCGGGCGAACTTCACCGGAGAATGTTCCGAAGTGGGGATGTATCTTGCTATGAGCCGCGTGGCGGACCGGGAAGGGTATGCGGAAATAGCCGAGGCGTATAAGCGCATTGCCTTTGAGGAAGCGGAACACGCGGCAAAGTTCGCCGAGCTTCTGGGAGAGATCATCACCACCAGCACCAAGCGCAACCTTGAAGTCCGGGTTGACGCTGAACACGGCGCCTGCGGCGGCAAGACCGACCTTGCCAAGCGCGCCAAAGACCGGGGCTACGACGCCATCCATGACACGGTGCATGAAATGGCCCGGGACGAAGCCCGCCACGGTTCGGCGTTTAAGGGCCTGCTCAAGCGGTATTTCAGTTAAACGCCGCCTAAACAGAGCACGCAGACAAGGCGTCCAAGGATTACCCCTTGGACGCCTTTTTGTTAAGCGTTATCGCGCCCTTCCAGAAAAAGCCCCCTGTCTGGCGCAATGACCCCTGTTCGAGAAGCCCCTGCACCGCCTTAAACGCCTCGCTTGCGGAAAAGATCCCCGGCCCGGCGCCTGATGAAAGCTCCCGGCTCGCTTCGGCGATGGTGAAGCGCCGGGGGTTCCTGCGGAAGAACGCCGTGAGGCCCGGTTCCTCACGCAGGATGTTTTTGGCCGTGCCGGCGCATACGTCGCAGCAGCCGTAGCGCGGGGCCTCCGGTTCCCCCTGATAATCCAGCATCCTCAAAAGCGCGGCCCGGCGGCATTGGCCGGCGCCCTCCGCGTATTCTATGAGTTTTACCTGCCGTTCCCGTTCCGCAGGGCTTCCGGCGCGGACAAGGCGGCGCCGGTCCTCAGGGCCGAAGAGGAGCACCGCCCGGGCAGGGCCCCCGTCCCGCCCCGCCCGCCCTGACTCCTGCAAATACGCCTCTACCGACGGCGGGCAGTCCCGGTGAATGACCGTGCGTATGTCCGGCTTGTCCATGCCCATTCCGTAGGCGCAGGTGGCGGCGAGTATCCCTTGGGCGCTTGAGAAAAACCAGTTTTCCACCAGCGCCTTTTCCTGCCGGCTGAGGCCCGCGTGGTAAAAGCGTATCTCCTTGTCCCGAAGACCGGTACGCAGGAAACGGGCAAGGGTTTGGGCGCCCACCCGGGACGAACAGAACACCAGCGCCGGCCTTTCGCTTTTTGCCAGCAGGTCCTGTACCGCCCCATCCCGCAGGACGCAGCCAACCGCCCCGTAGGTGATCGACGGGCGGTCGGGGTTGGCCATAACCGTATGGGCCCCTGAGGTTCCGAAGATTCCGGCCCGTATCTTTTCGAGTACCGCCGCTGACGCGGTGGCGGTGAAGGCGCTTACCAGAAGCGGGGAGGCGCTGTCGATGATAGCGCGGATGTTAAGATAGCTTGGCCGGAAGGTTTCCCCCCATTCGCTTACGCAGTGCGCCTCGTCTATAACAAGGTGGGCGATACGCAGGGTTTTAAGCCGCTCCCGGGCCGCCGCCGCCAGCAGGGTTTCAGGGTTGGTGATGAGAAACCGGCTCCGGCCTGAGCGCAGTTTTTCCCACTGGGCGCCCCGCTCCGCCGGGCTCTGGCCGCCCCGCAGCACCGCGGCCTCAATGCCCCGCTCTTCAAGGCGCCGTACCTGATCGGCCATGAGCGCCAAGAGGGGGTAGATTACCACCGTTACCCCGTCAAGAAACAGCGCCGGAACCTGAAAGCAGAGGGATTTTCCCGCGCCTGTAGGGAGGATGACGATGCGATGGCGCAGGCAGCGCCGGTCGTCGTCCGGCATCCCGCCTTCCGCCGGGGCGCGGAGAGCCTCAGCGGCCTCAAGGATGCCGGCAATAACGAGCTTTTGATAGGGCAGGAGATAGGGTATGCCGAAGAGGGACCGGGCTGCCGCGTCAAGGGGATCGGCGGCCTCTTCATGGGGAAAAAGGGGAAAAAGGGGAAAAAGGTGTTTTAGCATGTTTTTATACGGCCCGGCCCTGGCCGGCGATTCGCCAGGGTCCCGCCCCGCGCCTGTGCGCCGTCAAAGCGCGGTGAGGGGGCGCTTCTTCAAGAAAGCGCCGCGCCCCACAAAGCCGGCCCGCCGCTGAAACCCCCGCAGGGGCCCGCCCCGCGCCTGCGCGCCGTGAAAGCGCGGTGAGAGGGCGCTGCTTCAAGAAAACGCCGCGCCTCAAAGCCGGCCCGCCGCAGAACCCCCCGCAGCGGCCCGCCCCGCGCCTGAGCGCAGTGAACGCGCGCTGAGCGGGCCCTGCGGTAAATAATCGCCGGGGCCTCCAGGCGGCCCGGCGGGACCCGGGCG
>JAITHF010000006.1 GCA_031280115.1 Spirochaetaceae bacterium
ACAGGCCCGTCTTGGCTGGGGTAAACAAAGCCTCCGTTGGTACCAACAAAACGCCGCCGGTGTTCCCGCCGGCCTTTTTTGTTCCCGCCCCGTCTTTGCCGGCCTTCCCCGGCCTTCAGGTTGTACACAATCTAAGGCGGATTGTACACAACCTAAGGCAGGTTGTACACAACCTAAGGCAGGTTGTACACAACCTAAGGCAGGTTGTACACAACCTAAGGCAGATTGTACACAATCTAAGGCAGATCGTGTACAACCTGAGGCAGATTGTACACAACCTGAGGCAGATTGTACACAACCTAAGGCGCCTTGTCCCCAGATAAATCATTATTTTATAATGAATTATCGGCGCTGCGCGCCTCTTTAAGAGAATTTGGGGGAACCAGTTCCCCCAAACCCCCCACAACGGCTTCCTGCGCCGCGACCTTCCGCCTGCGAATTCCGCTGAGGCGTTGCTTCAGGGTTGTGACTAAAATTGCAAACCCTCCCGCCGCGAGAAGCACTTAAAACAGCCGCAGGCTGTTTATGAATGACCGGGCCACTGCTTCGGGCTTCTTTTTAAGCACGTCAACCTCGTAATTAAGGTCCCGCATGGCCTCATCATCAATTTGTCCGGCAAGGGATTCGATAACCGGCGCAAGCTCCGGAAACTTTTTAAGGAGTTCCGGCCTTACAAGGGGAAGCGCGTCATAGGGCGGGAAATGCCGCAAATCGTCTTCAAGCACCACAAGATCAAAGGCTTTCAGCAAGCCGTCAGTGGAAAAGGCGTCGATAACGTCGCTCTGGTTATTCATAAGCGCCGTGTACCGCGGCGCCCCGTCAAGCGGGATAATATCCTTAAAGCGCAAATCATAGCGCAGGAGCAGCCCCTGCATGCCGTCAAACCGGTTCATAAACTCAAGGGTCGGGGAAAACCGGAAAACCGGCGCGCCCCTGCTTGCCTGAGCCAGATCGGAAATCGAGGCAAGCCGGTGCTCCCGCGCTGTTTCGGGCCGTACCGCAAGGGCGTAAGTGTTGTTAAACCCAAGGGCCGGAAACATGATAACGCCGTGCCGTTCCCCCAGCTCCTTCTCCACAAAGGCATATATCTCTTCAGTGGTCCGGTACTCGGACTGCTGTAAAATGCTGTTGTACGCCGTGCCAAGGTATTCCACGTAAATATCCACCTCCCCTTTCTTCAGGGCCCCGAAGATAATCTGGGTGCCGCCGAGATCCATCTTGCGTACCACCTGTATAGCAGTCTTTTTCTCAATAAGCTGGGCGTAGATTTCGCCTAAAAGGTTCTGCTCGGTAAAATCTTTGGCCGCCACCACCAGGGTACGCTCCCGTTTGCCCGCGCCGGCGCCGTCTGGGGATATAATAGAAAAAAACACGATGATAATAAACGCGCTAAACCCCAGGGCGCTCGCGCCCAGGGCAAGGCGCTGCCTCCGGCGGAAGCGCTTGGTGTCAAGGGTCTGTATGTCAGGGCGCAGGTGTATAGGAGAGACCAGGCGTTCTATGCGGGCCGCAAGAAAGTCAATGCAAAGGGCAAGGAGGCACGCCGGAACCGCGCCTGCCAGTATCTGGGCGGTGTTGACGGTCCGTATGCCTGAGTAAACCAGATAGCCCAGGCCCCCTGCGCCGATGAACGCCGCGATCGTTACCAGACCCACGGCGGTAACTGCCGAAATCCGCACGCCCGCCATAATCACCGGCAGCGCAAGGGGCAGTTTCACCTTAAAAAGCACCTGCCGGGGGGTCATGCCGATTCCCGTGGCGGCCTCGGTTAAATCCCGCGGGATGTTTTCAAGCCCCGCGGCGGTATTCTTGATAATCGGAAGCAGCGAATAGACCACCACCATAAATACCGCGGGCTTGAACCCTATGCCTAAAAACGGGATAAGAAACCCCAGAAGCGCCAGGCTGGGAACGGCCTGGGCCACATTGGCGGCGCCCAGAATAGGGGGGCTGAGTTTTTTAAGGTAACTAATCGCAATCCCCAAAGGCACGCCGATAAAGACCGCCAAGAGGACCGCTATGAGCGTAAGCCGGCAATGCTCAAGCAGCAGCCGGACGATCTCGCCGCTGTTGTGAAGCGCGTACTGAACCATTCCCCTATGCCTCCTCGAAATATCTGCTGCTCAGCGTGGTTACCAGGCTGCTCTTGGTGATAATGCCCGCCAGTTTCCCCTCGCTGTCCACCACCGGCACGGCGGAGGATTTCATCTGTTTCATGTGCCGGATAATATCTAAAATAGAACTCTGCGCCGACGCCGCGTACTTGACAGGGCGCATCACCGCGCCTGCGGGGAGCCGGTAATCCGCCGCGTCCCTGGTGTCTTCCGCATAGAGCGCCCCTTCCAGCGTTCCGGCGGCGTCGACGATGAGGATGCTGTCCACCCCGCGGGAGTGCATGGTTTCGATACAGCGCAGGAGGGTGGCGTCTTTGTGGGCCGCCACCGGCGTATGTATCATAATGTCTTCGGCGCGGATAAGCTCAGGGGCGGTCCAAATCCGGTGTTTCCCCACGAACTTGGCCACAAAATCATCAACCGGATTTTTTAAGACCGCTTCGGGCGTGTCGTATTGGAGGATCCGCCCTTTATTGATGATGCAGATTTTATTCCCCAGCTTTATCGCCTCATCCATATCGTGGGTTACAAAGACAATGGTCTTCTGGAGGCGCCCCTGCAAAGCGGAAAGCTCGTCCTGAAGCTGTTCCCGGGTAATCGGGTCCAGCGCGGAAAAGGGCTCGTCCATGAGGATAATTTCAGGGTCAAGGGCAAAGGCCCTTGCCACCCCGACCCGCGGCTGCTGCCCCCCTGAAAGCTGGACCGGATAGCGGTCAAGATACTTCTCAGGCGCCAAGCCCACAAGCGCAAGGAGTTCGGCGGTCCGCTCCCCCAGGGCTTTTTCCACCGCCCGCTTTTCCCGCTTTTCCCGCCGCTCAAGAGACGGCACCAGCTCGATATTCTCCCGAATGGTTAAATGGGGGAAAAGCCCGACTGACTGGATAACATAGCCCATATTGCGGCGCAGGCGGAACACGTTTTTGGCCTTAATATCTTTGCCGTTAATCATAATAACGCCGGACGTGGGGTGCAGGAGCCGGTTTATCATTTTGAGTATGGTTGTTTTCCCGCACCCTGAGGGCCCTATCAAAACCGCCAGTTCGTTTTTCGCCACATTGAACGAAATGTCTCGGATAATATCGTGGTGTTTATACGTTTTAACCACGTTGCTGAATTGTATCATCCTGCGTTTCCTCCCATTGATAAGATAGTTTCCATCCGGCTGCTTTGCAATGTTTTTTTATTTATTTTTATTTATTTTTATTTATTTCAGCATCTTTTTATTATCTTTTTTCGATCTGTTTAATTTTTTTTCTGTTTTTCCAAGAAAAGTGGTAAATACAACCGATTTGCGCCGTTTTATGGGTTATGTTTAAACCATAAAACCAAAAAACATACACGCGCTTAGGCGCAATTATGTGTGCTATGGAGGAAAATCAATGTTTTGTTACCAATGCGAACAAACCGCGAAAGGTTCGGGGTGTACGAAAAGCGGCGTATGCGGGAAAACGCCTGAAACCGCCGCGGCTCAAGACCTTTTAACCAGCGAGCTCATCGCCCTCGCTATGGCGGCAGGGGAAAACCCTGCGCCTGAAACGGTCGACCTTCTTGCTGAAGGTCTTTTTCTCACCCTGACCAACGTCAGTTTTGACGCTGCCCGGGCGGAAGCCTACGCCGCGAAGGTTAAGCAGGCCCGCACGGCCCTTGGCGGCAAAGGGGCCGCGCCGGTACCGAACTCGCTCTTTCAGGGGGAGCGGGACACGGTTTCCCTCCGCTCGACCCTGCTCTTCGGCCTCCGGGGCATGGGGGCGTACCGTTACCATGCCCAAGTCCTTGGGAAGCGGGACGAGGCGGCGGACAAGCGGCTTACCGCGGCACTGGCGTTCCTTGGGGCGGAGCAGGCCCCGGAGGCGCTTCTTGCCCGCATCCTTGAGGTCGGCGCGGCAAATCTGGACGTCCTGGCCCTGCTTGACGCGGCGAACAGCGCCTGTTTCGGCGTTCCCGCGCCGGCAGCCGTTTCCCTTACAAGGGAGAAAGGCCCTTTCATCCTGATTTCAGGGCATGATTTGGGGGACCTTGCTATGCTCTTGGAACAGACCGGCGGTTCCGGCGTGAATGTGTACACCCACGGCGAGATGCTTCCTGCCCACGCCTATCCGGAATTAAGAAAACACCCCCAGCTCAAGGGACATATCGGCACTGCCTGGCAAAACCAGCAAGACGAGTTTGACGGGCTCCCCGGGCCGGTCCTGTTTACCACCAACTGCCTTATGCCCCCCAAGGCTTCTTACGCGGACCGGGTGTATACCACAGGGGTTACGGATTTTCCCGGGGCGGCGCGGGTTGAGGCGGATGCTCAGGGGCGCAAAGATTTTTCAGCCCTGATACGGCGGGCCAAAGAACTGGGCGGGTATACGCAGGAGCTTCCGGGCGGGACGGTTACTACCGGTTACGGCGGGAAGGCGCTTATAAGCAGCGCAGGGGCGGTTATTGACGCGGTGAAAGCCGGCGGGATCAAGCATTTCTTTCTGGTCGGCGGGTGCGACGGCGGGAAGAGCGCCCGGCGCTACTATACGGAATTTGTGAAGCAGACCCCGCCTGATACGGCGGTGCTGACCCTTGGGTGCGGCAAGTTCCGTTTCAACACCCTTGACCTTGGCTCCATAGGCCCGTTCCCCCGGCTTCTTGACATGGGGCAGTGCAACGATGCCTACGGCGCCATACAGGTTGCGCTGGCGCTGGCCGGGGCCTTTAACTGCGGGGTAAACGAACTCCCGCTGACGCTGGTGCTGTCATGGTTCGAGCAGAAGGCGGTGTGTATTCTCCTTACCCTGCTGTCTTTGGGGATAAAAAACATCTACATCGGCCCCAGCCTGCCGGCGTTTCTTTCAGAGGGGGTGTTAAAGACTCTTGTCGAACAATACCATCTCCATCCTATAACCACCCCTGAGCAAGACCTCAAGGCCATCCTCTCCCGCCCGTAGGCTGCTGCCGTATGGCAGTGCAGTGTCCGCATGGCGAGGCGCCTCAGCGGACTTTGCAGGCGAAAGGGCGCGAGGCAGGCAGCCTTTATAGGGGGTTTGGGGGCAGCCGAAGGCTGTTCCCTTACGCATAGTTCGCAAAAGAATACGCGAAACATGAAGCGCCGGTAAAAAAAGCCCCCAAATTCTCTTCAAAGAGGCGTGAATCGCCGGTAATGCGTTCTGAAACAATGAGTTATGCAGGGGCAGGATAGGTTCGGTCGGATCCAATATAAGTTCGGTTGGTTCCAACAAAAGTTCGGTTGGTTCCAACAAAAGT
>JAITHF010000222.1 GCA_031280115.1 Spirochaetaceae bacterium
AGGCGCTTGCAAGCGGGAAACCCAGAGCCCTGTTCCTTGCCAACATCAAGGCCCAGGGCGGGGACGCGGCGCGGTTTCTGGCTATGCGGGGAGCGTACCGGTCCCCGTTCAAGGCAGAGGTTCTTGCGGCCCGTTCAGGCTTTATCGCAGGGATAGACGCGGGGCAGGCAGGCCGCGCGGGGGTGCATCTGGGAGTGGGGCGGAACCGCACGGAAGACGCTGTAAGCCCCGCCGCGGGGGTGGAGTTCCACAAGAAAAGGGGCGATCCGGCAACGCAAGGGGAAAAGATAATGACCGTGTGGGCGCGGGACGAGGCGTCTCTTGCGGCAGCGCTCCCGCTGCTTGAGCAGGCGGTCAGTTACACAGACATCCCGATACCGCCGCGGCGGACCCTGATACTCAAAGAAATACCGCCCCTTACAGGGGTTTAGCCCTGCGGAGGTTTCCCCCTGCGGGGGTTTCCCCCTGCGGGGGTTTTAAACGGCTTCCCGCCGCCGCCGCACGACGGCCGTTGAAACAGCCGCAGGCTGCCTTGAGCCGCAGAGGGCGCAGGCTGTTGACCTTGGGGGCGGGATGTGCTAAAGAAATAAGAAACCCTTTGGACAGGGAACAGGGGCCCGTGGACTGGCCGCTGAACAAAAAACCCGAAAAAAACGGGCAGAGAGGAGCGCTTATGAACATTGACATCAAAGCCGTGCATTTCACCCTTAAAGATGATGTCAAAGACTATCTTAACCGCAAGATAGCAACCCGCCTTCCCAATGTGGAAAATATGATTGTGGACCTGCTGTTCACCCTTACCAAAGACAAGGATTTCACCGCCGAGGCGACGGTCAACTTCCGCTGGGGCGTGTCGGTCCATGTCAAGGACAATGACTTCGAGCTTAACCCGGCGGTTGATAAACTGATTGATAAACTGGACGCGAAAATTATCAAAGAAAAAGAAAAATTAAGCGAAAGGCGCTAGACAGCCGGAGCCCGCCGCGCAGAAGCCCATGCGCTCAAGCCCGGCGCGGCGCCTTTCTTGACCGGACGGCCCGCGGGGTAGTATAGTAGTATAGTAAAAGAGTAAAAGAATAAAAGAGTAATATCGCAACATAATAAAAACGCCGGAGCCTTCCGGCAGGGGCCGCCGGAAGGCGCGGCAGGACGGGTATTTCAAAAATTATAAAACTCAGAGAAGGCGGATATATGTCAGAACAAAGTGTTGTGCCTATCGATCAACTGCTTCCCAATAAACTGTCCCTGGTAGCCCTTATGGGGCGCCCTATCTTCCCGGGTATTTTCACGCCTATTATGATCGGGAACCCTGCGGACGTGAAAGTGGTGGACGACGCGGTTGCCGCCGAGGGGCTTGTGGGGCTTGTCATGCTGGCCAATGAAACCGAAACCCCCAGCATCAAGGACCTGTACAAGGTGGGGACCGCGGCAAAAATCATCAAAAAAATAAACCTGCCAGACGGGGGGGTCAATATCTTTATCTCCACGCTGAAACGCTTCGCCGTAAAGAAAACGCTTAATCCCATAAACCCCATTGTGGCCGCGGTGGAATATCTGGAAGACGAAGAGGACGACACAAGCGAGGTCAAAGCCCTCACCAGAGCGCTCATAAGCGAGATGAAGCAGATTTCCGAGAACAACCCCCTTTTCTCAGAGGAAATGCGCCTCAATATGATAAACATCGACCATCCGGGTAAAATCGCGGACTTTATCGTGAGCATCCTCAACATAGACAAGGCGGAACAGCAGAAAATACTGGAAATACTGAACGTCCGCAAGCGCATGGAACAGGTTTTGGTCTTCATCAAAAAAGAGCAGGAGCTTTTGCGGATACAAAAGCGGATACAGCGGGAAATCAACGAGAAAATCGAAAAATCCCAGCGGGAGTATTTTCTCAAGGAGGAACTGAAAGCTATTAAGACAGAGCTGGGCATGGCCACCGACGCAAAGAGCTCGGACTACCAGCGCTTTAAGGATAAACTGGACGCTTTCAAGTTTGAGGGGGAGATCAAAGAGGCCGTGGGGCAGGAACTGGACAAATTCAGCCTTATGGATCCTAATTCAGGCGAATTTACCGTTACCCGCAACTACCTTGAGGTACTGGCGAACCTTCCCTGGAACGCCCCTGAGCCTGAGAACTTTGAGCTTAAAACCGCCGCCGCTATTCTTGAAAAGGATCACTACGGCCTTAAAGACGTGAAGAACCGCATCATCGAGTATCTTGCGGTCCGCAAGCTGAGAAAGGACACCAAAGGGTCTATCGTGTGCCTGGTGGGGCCGCCGGGGGTGGGCAAGACCTCTGTGGGGCGGTCAATCGCCCGGGCTTTGGGCAAGGCGTTTTTCCGCTTCTCCGTAGGGGGGATGCGGGACGAGTCCGAGATTAAGGGGCACCGCCGGACCTACATCGGGGCCATGCCGGGGAAAATTATTCAGGGGCTTAAAATCGTCAAGACCCGGGCGCCGGTCTTTATGATAGACGAGATTGACAAGATGGGCGTGAGTTTTCAAGGCGATCCGGCGAGCGCGCTCCTTGAGGCGCTGGACCCGGAACAGAACACGGGCTTTCGGGACCGCTATCTTGATCTCCCTTTTAACATTTCCAGCGTCTTTTTTATCGTTACCGCCAACACGCTGGATACTATTCCGTCACCGCTGCTTGACCGGATGGAGATTATTCAGCTGCCCGGGTACATCAACACGGAGAAACTTGAAATCGCCCGCCGTTACCTCCTTCCCAAGAGCCTTGAGAAGAACGGCCTTAAAAGCGGCCAGGTAAAATACACGCGGGATTCTCTTATGCACATTGCCAACGGTTACGCCCGGGAGGCCGGGGTGCGTAACTTCGAGAAGAATCTGGACAAGATTCACCGGAAGCTGGCAAAGCAGATTGTGGAGGCAAAAGAGGCCGCAAAGAGCGCCGAGGAGGAGGCCGGGGCTGGGGAGAAGTTTGCCATAGACAAGGCGCTTATCGAGAAACATCTGGGCAAGCCTATTTTTCCCGAAGGCGCGGTGAAGAAAGCAGACCGACCGGGTATGTCAATCGGGCTTGCCTGGACCAGCATGGGCGGGGATACGCTGGTTATCGAGGCCGCCGCGGTTCTGGGGAAGGGCGGGTTTACGCTGACCGGCAAGATGGGGGACACTATGAAAGAATCCGCGGCGATCGCCATGACTGTGGCGCGGAAGATAGGGATAGAGCGCTGCGGCGTGAGCCCTGAGTGGTTTGACCAGAACCACATCCACCTGCATATTCCCGAGGGCGCCACCCCGAAAGACGGCCCTTCCGCGGGGATTACTATGGCCACGGCGCTCCTTTCGCTCATGCGGAAACAGACCATCACGGATAAGCTGGTGATGACAGGGGAACTCAGCCTCACCGGTCAGGTGCTGGGCATAGGCGGGCTTAAAGAAAAGACCATCGCGGCGCAGCGCAATAAGGCGCGGCATATTATTATTCCCAAGCATAATGTGCGGGACCTTGACGATATACCTGAACATGTCAAAAAAGGCATAACGTTTCATCCGGTTGAACGCTTTGAAGAGGTAATCAAGCTGGCGCTCCCCTCTGCGCCCTGATTCGCGAGCCCCCTGCCTCATCCCGCCCTCGGTATGGGTTTGACAGGGGAGGGTAAAATAAAAGATACTAGAGATAAAAGAGCGGCCCGCAGCGGCTGCCTCAACTATAATGATTAAGGAGTAATTTTGATGGCTGAAGAAGAAAAAGAAAAAGAAAACAGCGGTATATGGTACAGTATTCTTGACACAGCGCTCAAGATCCCCGGGGCGAAAGTGGATCGGGATGATTTCCTCAAAAAAGGATTGAGCGATTGCGGGGGGGATATGCTGGCGCATATTCTGGAGGTTGGCCCGGGCAGAGCGGGTATTCCGGTGGATACGCTGGACAAGGCTGCGGACAAAGAAATCAGAGAGCATACGGCTGTCGTAACCGGCACGTCTTTCCTCGCCGGGCTTCCCGGAGGAATCGCTATGGCCGGAACCATCCCCGCCGATTTAGCGCAGTATTATTGGCACGTTATCGTCATAGCCCAAAAGCTGGCGTATATTTACGGCTGGCCTGACTTGCAGGGAGAGAGCCGCGAGGATTATCTTTCCATGCTGACCATCCTCATCGGCATTATGAGCGGCGCCAAAGAAGCAAGCGAGGTGTTTAAGCCGCTCTGCGAAAGCCTTTCTAAAGAAGCGGCGGTTAAAAAACTGCCTGCGGTAATGCTGGCAAAAGCCGGTGTGCCTCAGATTGTTAAACAGGTCGCGATCCGGCTGGGTGCTAATCTGGCGAAACAGGGGCTCTCGAAGGGCATAAGCAAGATAATTCCCATTCTGGGAGGGGCCATATCAGGGGCGGTCAGCTTTTTGACCTTTAAACCTATGGCGGAAACTCTCAAGGACGCTCTGCGGGTCGATATTTTCCCGCTTCTTACGGATCAAAGAAACAACTAACCTTTCATCAGAACCGGCGGCGGCGCTTTTATTTATGCCGCCGCCGCGCAAATCCCCGCTTAACCGGCTGCCCCGGCGTACTCCTCACGTGTTCTCCTTCCTTCCCGCTCTTTGTTTTTACTAAGCAGGTCTCTCTACGGCGGTTCCGCTCTTGTTTCCGTTGCGCCTTATATAGCCCCCTGCCTCAAGGCTTTTTCTAGGGTTTTACGGCTGACCGGATACGCGCCGTCTTGTTTTCCAATCCTAAATCCACCGGTCCCCTCCTTATTTACGCTTGTTCACGCAAGTTCTATCATCACCTTGACCACATCAGGATGCCCCGCCGCGGCGTATTCATAGGCGGCGACCGCGTCGTCAAAGGCAAACGTCTTGCTGATGAGCCGTTTAATGTCTATTTTTCCGGCGCTTACCAGCGCGGCGGCGCGGTCAAAGGCGTTGGTATACCTAAAAATGGTTTCAATACTGATGCCCCGCCCTTGGAGGAGCGCCACATCAAGAGGGACCGTGCCGTTCATCATACCCACCAGCACGACTCTGCCGCCCCGCCTGGCGCACCGGAAAAAGTCCGGATACACCTTGGGGCTTCCGGAGGCTTCGATAATAAGATCAACCCCTCTGCCGCCGGTTTCCTGCATAATCGTATCCAAGAGATTGGTTTTGCCGGTGTTAATGGGAATAATGTTGGGGTAGGAGCCGGCGATGCCGAGCTTCTCCGCCTTCACGTCTGATATAAAGACGCGGCTGCACCCGCCGGCGGACGCGGAAACCGCTGCCAGGGTGCCGATAGTGCCGGCGCCGATGACAAGCGCCGTGTCCCCCGGGGTGATGCGCCCTTTTTTGGCGGCCTCAATCCCGATAGCCAGCGGTTCCATCATGGCCCCTTCCGCCGCAGTCATGCCCTGGGGGAGCTTAAAGCAAAACCGCGCCGGATGGGTGACGGTTTCCCGCAGGCACCCGTGTATCGGCGGGGTTGCCCAGAATACCACCTCTGGATCAAGGTTGTAATTGCCCCCAAGGGTTTCCGGTGAAAAGGGCGCGGGAATACCCGGCTCCATACAGACCAGATCGCCCAAGGCCGCACCGGTTACTTTTTCCCCTTTTTCCACGATGATTCCCGCAGCCTCATGCCCCAGAATCATCGGCTCTTTGACCACAAAATCTCCGATAGCCCCTTCTAGGTAATAGTGAATATCGCTGCCGCAGATGCCGCAGGCTTTTATCGCGATTTTTACGTCATAGGGACCCACTGTCTCATTGATAGGGTAATCTTGGATACGCAGCTTTTTTACCGCTTCAAGCACCAACGCCTTCATAATTGTTCCTCCTGCCTGTTGGCGGGCCTGTATCAGGGCCGCCGGATTGGGGGGAGCTTCCTGAAACCAATCTTGAGGAAACTCCCAGGGCTTTCGCAAAAAGCCCAAAAAATTATTTAATATCAGCTCCCGCCGCTTTATGGGTGTCGATTAAAGACTGGATATTTTCTTTGGTAATCAGGGGGCACTGAATATCCGTATGCACCCCGCCGGTTCCCGCCGCGCCGGCGAGCATTTTATTCGCCAGATCCATGTTCTGTTTGGCAAGCTCCATCGCATTTTGAAAGAACGTCGCGGTCAAGGCGCCGTCCCGGATTAACAGCGCGGCTTCCACAGTGCCGTCCCCGCCGTAGGTAAGAAGGTTATCGAATTGGGGATTACCCTTGATGACCTCAATGGCTCCGGCGGCCATGTTATCGTTCATAGCGATTACCGCGTCAATCTGCGGGTTCGCCTGCACCCAGCCTTCCATGTACCGCATGGCCTGATCTTTAAGCCAGTAAGCGGCTTGTTCGCCTGCAATCACCACATCAGCGCGCTTGTCAAAGAATTCGGTTTTCCATGCCCGCCGGCGCTCGGTTGAGTGTATATTGCCCGGAGGCCCGTTGAGCACCACGGCTTTGGCGCCCTGGGGAACCTGCGTCAGGGCGAGGCGGGCAACTACCGCGGCCTGCTCGTATGGATCCGCGTCCACGCTGTTGGTTATCTTCATAATTTCCGGATCAGACACCCGGGGGTTGGTGAGAATAACCGGAATCTTCGCGGCAGCCGCTTTTCTAACCGAGGGCTTTTGGGCTTCGCTGTCATTGGGCTGAATAATAATCAGATCGTACTTGCTGGTAATACAATTTTCAATCTGATGGTTCTGCTGGGCGTCATTGGCTTGGCCGTCCAGCACGTCTACCTTGAGGTTAGGATACTTCTTCGCCTCTTCTTTCATAGAATTGGCAAGCCACGCGGCGAAAGAATCGTCCTGGGCCCGGGCAATGTACGCGACCCGTTTGGGGCCGGTTCCGGCCTTTTCTCCTTTTGACCCTGCGAAAACGCCGCTTGAACTTAGTAAGATAAAGCCCGCGCACACGGCTGCTAACTTCCTCATTCTTTTCATACCTGCCTCCATAGAAGAATATAGAAAAAATAGAAAAAATTGTTTTATTTTTAGGCGGCCTGCGCCTCAATTCCTGTTTCACCGGTGTACGAGAGGCGGCAGGCTACTTGATAGTATACCCGCCGTCAACAATAAGGTTATGGCCTGTTATCATAGCCGCGGCGTCGCTGCACAGAAAGGCGATAACCCCGGCGATTTCGTCCGGCTCGGCGAACCGTTCAGAGGGCATCTCTTTTTTGAAGGCTTCCCCCGCGGGCCCGTCCCATGCTTTATGCCCCATTTCGGTTAATACCACGGTGGGGGACAGGCAGTTCGCCCGAATACCGTACTTTCCCCATTCCATAGCCAGCACTTTGGTCATAGCGATTACCGCGCCTTTGCTCGCGCAGTAGGCTGCGTGCCGGTCAAGGGCGATAACCCCGGCCTGTGAAGCCATGTTTACGATAGACCCGCAGACCTTGTGCTTGATACAGTACGCGCCGAAGGCTTGGGCCATCATAAAGCTCGCTTTTGTGTTGATATTCATGGTTCTGTCCCACATCTCTTCGCTCAGGGACTCGGCTTTGTCCAGCGCCGAGATGCCGGCGCTGTTCACCAGAATATCTATCCTGCCAAAAGCCTTGACCCCCGCGTCGATAACCGATTGGCGGTAGGCTCCGCTGCATACGTCCCCGGGTATCCCGATATGCCCGGGGCCCAGGGCCTTGGCTGCGGCGTCTACGTCTTTATTAAGGTCTGCTAAGATAATGTTG
>JAITHF010000012.1 GCA_031280115.1 Spirochaetaceae bacterium
ACCCGGTTGTTGTTGTCCACCGTCTCCTGGGGCAGGTCCACAAAGTCCGCGAAGCCTGCGCGGAATATAATCGACGGCACCTGAATACGCATATTCTCGCCTTCCCGAATGATAAGCACGTCAACCCCGATATGGCCCTCAAGCGTGCCGGCCCCGCCCTGGTCGTCCTCAGCCTTGAACGTAAAGGGATAATCCGTGGCAGCCTGCACCAGCTCGCCTTTGGCGCTCCTGCCGTTCCAGATAAGCCGCTCCGCAGGCTTGCCCGCGCCCTCAAAACGGTAAAACACCTGATAGGGCGGCTGGGGCTCACGTATCTCAAAACTCCATGACACCACCGGAAACACCGACTGAGCGCCTAAGAACATGATAAGCTGGTCGTCCGCCCCGTCCCCGTCAGGGCTAAAGTAGTCCGGCTGGGAGGAATAACTTAAAACCGGCACCGGCTTCTTCTCTGCCGCAGCCGGCTGCGACTCCTCAACCGGCGCGGGCGGTTCCGCTTCAGGGTTATAGGCGAGCAGCGTCAGCGCGCCCTGGCGGAGGCGCTCGACCCCGGCTATGCCCAGCCGCACCGGAATAAGCGTCAGGTTTTCAGGCGCCCCCTCCGGGCCGCCCTCCTTTTTGTCATAATTAAGAAGATACAGCTCCCGGAAAACCTGGTTCTTTTTTCTGTCAGGCCGGAATTCCACCAGCTCCTCGCCGTTTACCATAAAGAACGCATACTTCCCTTTCACCTCGTTTCCCTCGGAAGTTATCGTATAAAGCCCGCCGGCGGAAAGGGACATCATCCCGATAGAACCGTTGTACCGGGCGTCAATGAGCGGGAGCAACGGCATCTTCGGCTCGTTTTGAGTGGCGGCGGCGCCAGCTCTCCGGTAGGAGCCGTCCCAAGAGGCGCTGACCCCTATCCTGAGCCGCACGTCTTCAGAGATCCGCACCTGTATACTTTCAAGGGACTCAAGGGCGATCTCAAGGGAGCGCCGGAGGTTCGTAACCGAGACATTCTGGCTTGCGATGTAGAGGCCGTAGCGGGTCAGGTTCGAGCCCTGCCATGAGAACACCTGCTGGGATTCGCCGCCGTAAAAGATAAGTTCCCGGCGGGACGGGTCAAAATAGATGTACTGCCGGCTGTCAAGGGTTCCCTGGGGGCTTACATAATACCAGAGGCCGCTTAGAAAGCCCTCGAAGCTCTTGGGGTTGCTCAGCAGCGCCTCAAACCGGCTCTGCTCTATCTGTTTGCCGGTTATCTGGGTTACAGCGGCCTGTTCATAGACCCCTTTTTCCTCGTTATAGGTGTAGGTTATTTCTTTTTGATCCAGCGGATTGGAGGACGAGCCGTCCGGCTCCCGGACGAGGATGGAAAAGCTCTGCCCCTTGGCAAATCCCTGCTGGTACGCTTGGGCGCGCCCGGTTTCCTGAACGGCGATGGTGCCCTGGGCCTTGAGTTCCGCTATTTTGATAAACGGATAGTCCCGCCCCTGGGAGCTGTCCCGCCTGAACACGGTCATGGTGTAGGCGCCGGCGCTGTTCATGCCGGAGAGTATGACGCAGTCGTTCCGGTCGCCGATGAGGTCTTGGGCGTAGAGGCTTATGGTTCCGGGGCGGCTTGCGCCGGTGGGGGCGTTCCAGAGCCTGCGGTAGGCTTGGCGGGTTTCGTCGAAGTCGATATAGGTGATAAAAACAGGGCCGTCCTGTTCGCTGATGTTCCGGTAGGCGATGATTTGTTCTTCCTGCGGGTCTTGGTCGAAGTTGCCTGTAAGGAGGCCCGCGAGAATTTCCGCGTCGTTGAGGGGGATTTTCGCGGTAAGCCGTTCCTCCTGTACCAGATAGGACGCGGCTTCCGGCGGGTCTTCCGCCTCAACCGGCGTTTCGCCGGAGATTTTTTGGGGGGTGATAATTTTGGTTTGGCGCTGCTGCTTTTTTACGCCGGCGCCGGCAGGGTCTCGGGGAATCCACACCAAAGCGCCAATGCCTAAGGCAGTAAGAATAAACACCATAACCGTAAGGGCTCTAAAAATTTTTCTGGTCATACTATCATTGTATCCGCAGCCTGCGGCTGTTTCAACAGCCGGAGGCTGCCCCGGGGCGGGCGTTATTTTGGATCCAAGAAAACTTATTTTGGATCCCAAAAAAACTATCTTGTCCCCATATAAATTATTAGTATATAACGAATTATCGGCGCTTTGCGCCTCTTTATGTTTTTTGGAGGGCTTTTTTACCGGCGCTTCATGGTTTGCGTATTCTTTTGCGAACTTCCCGTAAGGGAACAGCCTTCGGCTGCCCTCCAAACCACCCATAAAGGCTTCCTGCTCCGCGCCCTTCCGCCTGCGACGTCCGCTGAGGCGCCGCTTCTGGGTTGTGACTAAAATTGCAAACCCCCTCGCCGCAGGAAGTACCTGAATCCCCCGCAGAGGGGCTTCCTGCGCTGCGCCCGTGCGCCATCGAATTCCGCTGAGGAGCCGCTTCTGTGTGACTAAAATTGCAGACCCGCTCGCCGCAAGAAGCACGTAAATCCCCCGCAGGGGGCTTCCTGCGCCGCGCTACTAACGCCTGCGGCGTCCGCTGAGGCGCCGCTTCTGAAAATTGCAAACCCGCTCGCCGCAAGAAGCACGTGAATCCCCCGCAGGGGGCTATTCTAATAGAATGGAGAAATCAAGAACTGACTCAGGCGTTATTCCTTCCAGATCTTTGGGGCTTACAGTAAGGCTTATCATCTCCGAAGGCTGGACATGGACTTTCTTTATACGCCGTATAAGCCGGTTGTGAACCCGCAGTTCCAGAACCGCGTCGGTCTTAACCACCAAAGAACGCAGATATATCTTCTGCTCCCGTTCAAGGCTGATTTTACAGGGGCACACATAGCGCACGTTAGCGCCGGCTTTGGCGCGGATCTGCGCGCCCCTGTCGGCGCCTTTGAGCCATTGGGCCGCGTATTGTCCGGCGCGGCGGCTCTCTTCGGCAACCCAGTCCGCAAGGTCGTGGACATGGAGCGCGTTGCCGCAGGAAAACACCCCTTCCACATTGGTCATCAGAAACGAATCCGCCACAGGCCCGCCTGTGGCGCTGTTCAGCGCGACGCCGGCTTCTTTGGAAAGCTCGTTTTCCGGTATGAGGCCCACCGAGAGGAGCACCGTGTCGCACTCAATACGGAAGCGCTTGTCTTTACGGGGCACGCCCTTTTCCATAGGCGTTATCTCCACGCCCTCAAGCCGGTCGCTGCCGAAAATGCTGGTGGTCTGGCAGGAAAGGTGCAGGGGGATGTTGAAATCCCGCAGACACTGCACGATGTTCCGCGTAAGCCCTGCCGGATAGGGCATAATCTCTACCACCGCCTTTACCGCGCACCCGGCCCAGCTCAGGCGCCGGGCCATGATAAGGCCGATGTCGCCTGAGCCTATGATAACCGCCGAGGAGCCGGGGACATAGCCTTCGATGTTCACCAGGCGCTGGGCAAGGCCGGCGGTATAGATACCTGCGGGCCTTGACCCGGGGATACGGGCGTTTCCCCGGTTCCGCTCACGGCACCCCGTCGCGAGAACCACCGCCCGCGCGCGGATGCAGAGAACCCCCTCTTCAGGGGACGCGCAGAAAAGCGTTTTGCCCTGCTCCCCGTGTTCAAGCTGCATGACCGTGGTATTAAGGTAGACCGCTACCCGGGAGCCGCGGATTTTCGCGCTGAACCGCTCGGCGAACTCCGGGCCCGTAAGCTCTTCGTTAAATTCGTGAAGCCCGAACCCGTTATGTATGCACTGCATGAGGATTCCCCCAAGATGATCCTCCCGTTCAAGGACCGCGCAGGAAAATCCCGCGCTGTCCAGTTCCAAAGCCGCGGCCATGCCAGCGGCGCCGCCGCCTATGACCGCCGCGTCATAGTAGATCTCTTTCATGTAACCATCCCTAGGCGCGCACGCCGGAACCGAGTATACCCCGGCAATCCTCCGCCTTACTACCCCCTGCGCAGCCGGAGGCTGTTTCATGTGCTTCTTGCGGTGAGCGGGTTTGCCCCCTGCGGGGGATTCAGGTGCTTCTTGTTGCGATAGGGTCTGCGGGTTTAGTCACAACCCTCACGCGGGGCCTCAGCGCGATTTGCAGGCGGAAGGGCGCAGCACACGCCGCGCTTATGGGGGGTTTGGGGGCAGCCGGAGGCTGTTTCAGCGGCCAGTTTGCGCTATGAGCCGCAAGAC
>JAITHF010000048.1 GCA_031280115.1 Spirochaetaceae bacterium
CGTTTGTGGCTTAAATCCTGCACTGACCCTAGTGGTGTACCTGTAATGATAATGAAGTTTGATAGGGTAGATGACCCTTTCGCTTGGGCTACGAGCCAGCCTGATATATTGGCTGATGAGTGGTATATCGTTGAGTAGGGTTCTGTTGTATGTTGCGCTTTTCAGTATTATCGGTTGCACTACGTACGTTCCTATCAAGCAAGACCCTATTGTCGCAGAACAACGAGCCATTATCGAAGAACAGCGCAGGACACTTGAGGACATGGGAGCAACTATCGACGCAATTCGACATGATATTGGAAGCGCACGAACAGACCTTGAACGAGGTATTGACGAAGTTAAAGACATCCGAAGCCTATTCCAACGAATTGATGATTTCGTTAGAGAGATTATCGAAGCAGAACGAAGACTTGAAGAACTACAACGAGCAGATAGGGGAGAGGATGTTTGAGCGGGATCTGGACTTAGTTGACGCTTATGACAAGATAAACCGGCTGGAAAAGACCGCCCTGAAACTGACCATCGCGGCGGTCTGCCTTGCCGGCGCCCTGGCCGTGATGGTCATACTGGCCATCCGCCGGTTTATATTCTAAAACTTTTCTATAAACTATTTGTAGATATACTTACCGATAAAATAATTAAATCATTATACTATAAAGACTTATATCAATAATTTATATAACAATGATTTATCTGGGGACAGAACAAGTTATTCTGTAGTCAAAACAAGTTTTCCGGTTCACGCGCAAACCTTCCGCGTTACCGCGCAAACCTTCCTGCCCCTGCACAACTCATTGTTTTATAACGGATTATCGGCGCTTTCGCGCCTCTTTGAAGAGAATTTGGAGGGCTTTTTTACCGGCGCTTCATGTTTCGCGTATTCTTTTGCGAACTTCCCGTAAGGGAACAGCCTGCGGCTGCCCCAAACCCCCCCATAAAGGCTGCCTGCCTCGCGCCCTTCCGCCGGCGGCTCCGGTGGGCGTTTTTTTGGATCCAAACAACTTTATTCGGGGGTCAAAACAACTTATTCGGGAGCCCGAATAACTTGTTCGGGTGCCAAAATAACCTATCTTGTCCCCGCATAAATCATTAGTATATAATGAATTATCGGCGCTTTCGCGCCTCTTTGGGAAGAATTTGGAGGGTCATAGACCCTCCAAACCACCCATAAAGGCTTCGTGCTTCGCGCCCATGCGCCATCGAATTCCGCTGAGGCGCATCCTTCAGGGTTGTGACTAAACCCGCAAACCCGCTCGCCGCAAGAAGCACTTGAAACAGCCCTCGGCTGGGGGGTTTACTATTGAGGCAGAAATAGGTTAGCATAAAACTATGAACATCATGCAACGAGCCTGGGGAATGGGGGAACAATACCCATAGAGCGCGGGGAGCGGGGCGGTATGGCGCCGCCGGCTCTTGGAAACAAGGCGGAAACAGCAAACACAAAAAACAGCGGAAACATGGAAAAAATAACAGAAACAGAAAAAGCTGCAAAACCAACAGAAACAAAAAAAACAAAAAAAACAGCGTTCCAAGTCGGCCTCATTCGGGAAGCCTTTCATTATCAGAGCCGCTTTCAAGGGTCTGCTATGGTTTTTAAGATTGACTTCCCGGTTACTCAAGACCCGGGGTTTTCTTATTTAATGAAAGATTTGGCCCTGCTGGTGAGGACAGGCTTTAAGGTGGTGGTTGTCCCGGGAGCGAAAGAACGCATCGACGCGGTGCTGGGGGAATACGGGATAGCCTCGCAGTACGCAGGCACCACCAGAATCACCACCGCCGGAGCCATGCCTTTTGTGGAAATGGCGGCGTTTGACGTGGCCACCCGGTTTATTACCGGCCTTTCGGCGGACCGGATTGACGCGGTCATCGGCAATTTCGTCCGCGCCCGGGGTTTGGGGGTGATAGGCGGCCTGGACATGGAGCATACCGGCGCGGTGGACCGTATTCTTACCGGCCCTATCGAGCGGATACTGCGACTGGGCATGACCCCCATACTCCCGTGTATCGGCTGGAGCCGCGCAGGAAAGCCGTATAACGTGCCGAGCGACGAGATCGCCCTGGCCGCGTCAGCCGCGCTGGGGGCCGCGAAACTCGTTATCCTCTCGGCCCGGGAAGGCTTTGGCTTTGACGGTGAAATGAAAGGCGGCCAGTACGGTATACCCGAATCCGCCGAGGCCCATAAGAAAGGGGGGCGGCTCACCCCGCGGGAAGCGGCGCGTATCCTAGAGGGCGGCGGGGCCGGGGGGCGCTTCTTTGAGGAACTGGGCCTTGCGCTGCGGGCATCAAGATCCGGCGTGGAGCGGACCCATATTATCGACGGGCGGGAAGAAGGGGCGGTCTTGCGGGAGCTCTTTTCCAATCTGGGCGCCGGGGTTATGGTATATGCCGATGAGTACGAGTCCATCCGCCCCCTTAAAAGCGCGGATATTCCGGTTATTTTGCGGCTTATAGAGCCCCTTGCAGCCCGGGGCAACCTGGTGCGCCGGTCCTGGGAGGATATTCGGGAGAAGAAAGGGGATTACGTGGTATTTGAGATTGACGGTTCGGTTCACGCCTGCGCCGCGCTCCACCACTGGGGAGAGGGGCAGGGGGAGATTGCCGCCCTTGCCGCGGACCCGGCGTATACCGGCCTGGGGCTGGGAAGGCGCCTTGTGCGCTATCTTATTGACCGCGCGTCCGCGCAGAGCATGAGCCGTGTTTTTGTGCTTACCACCCGCACCCACGACTGGTTTGAGTTTCTGGGCTTTAAAGAAGCGTCCATTGAGAGCCTGCCTGAGCGGAAGCGCCGCCAGTACGACCACCGCCGGAAAAGCAAACTGTTCGTGCTTGACCTCCCCCTTCCGGCGCATGGAAGCCGCCCGGACGCGGATGCGCCGCCGCCGGCGTTCTAGCCGCGCCCCGCAGCAGGGTCAGTCAAAGACCGGCAGCTCGCTTTGTTTAGACTGGGCGATGTCTTTGCGCTCGAAGACTTTCCGGCTGCATAAGGGGCATTTCCAGACCGTCACCTGCTGGTTATCTTCTTGAAAGGTTTCCTGTTTTTCCATAGGAACATTGCAAATAGTGCATTGCATATAAAACTCCTTGCCAGCGCCGCGCTTTCATACGCGGCAGATGCCGTATCATACACCCGTTCAGGGTGCTTCATCAAGGGCGCTCCCGCTTTTCTCTATTCTATTCTATCTCTATGCCCGCCGGCCCCTATGCCGGGCCGCGTTTTTATGATACCCTGGGCGCGGGGTATCAAAATGAATGCGTTTGTCATTACCGCTACCAGATCCATGAGGGATTATGCCGCCCAGACGGCCAAGAAATTAGCGGGGTTTCCTGATATAGCCTCGCTTGGGGACACGATTAACGGCGTGGACATTCTCAAAGCCTCCTGTTTCGCTGACGGCGAGATGGAGATAGATGTGGGCTTTTCTATTAGGGGCAAGGACGTGGTGCTGTTCGCAAGCTGCGCGAGGAACGAGGCGGGCATCGGGGTTACTGAGGCCAAGATAGAGCTTTACCACGCGGTAGACGCGCTCAAGCGGAGCCAGGCCCGGAAAATTATCGTCTTCGAGCCTTTTGTGTCCTGTTCGCGCTCTGACCGGACCACCCGCCGCAGTTCTGTGGGGCTTTGGGTGCATTTTAAGATACTCGCAAGTTTGGGAACCAACCACATCATTACCTACCAGCTTCATTCGGATAAATCAAAGTCTATGGTTGACCCTGCGGCCTGCCTGTTTGACGACATCCCTGCGCTGAACCTGCTCAAACAGCACTTGTGCGACGTGTATATACAGGACCTGCGAACCCTTGAGGGGGTGGTGCGCCCCAGATGGGCGTTCTGCTCCATTGACGCAGGCGGGGAAAAACTTGCCCGGGGCTTTGCCAACGCCTTCGGCGCGCCCCTTGTGGTGGCCCACAAACAGCGGGATTACGCCCACGTAAACCGTATCGAGTCTATCAACATTCTCTCTGCCGAACCCATCGAGGGCAAGGTGCTCTGGATCGTGGACGACATGGTGGACACCGCAGGCTCGGCAGAGGCGCTTATCCGGGTGCTCGCCGGTTTCAAGCCTGCTGAGATTAACCTTATTGCGGTGCACCCTGTCTTTTCCCCGCCGGCCCGCCAGAGGCTCGCCGCGCTCTTTGATGAAAAGATATTGAACCGCGTCATGGTAACTGACACGGTGTACTGCCCCTGCGCGGAACCGGAACGGATACCGGGGATTGAGGTGGTTTCCTCGGTGGGCCTTTCCGCAAAAGTTATTCACGCCATCATAACCAACGGTTCTATGCGCAAACTCCTGCGGGTGTTCGACCCGGCGCTTTATCTCTCCCCGCCTCCGGGCCCGTAGCCCTTAGGGGTTTGGCCGGCTTACGATATTGACCAGCTTGTCCGGCACGGTGATGACTTTGACCACCGTCTGCCCTTCAAGCCGCTTCGCGATACCCGGCAGGGCCTTTGCCCGCTCTTCAAGCTCCTTTGAAGAAGCGCCCGCAGGGGCTGTGAACTTGTCCCGCAGCCTGCCGTTCACTTGGGCCACGATCAGAACCTCCTGTTCCGCGGTAAGAGCTTCGTCGTAGCAGGGCCAGGGCGCTTTTGAAGCGGACTCGGCGTGGCCAAGGCGCTCCCACAGCTCTTCCCCCAGATGCGGCGCGTAACAGCCGGCCATCAGCGCCAAAGGCTCCCACAACCGGCGGGGGATGGCGGGCAGTTTGGCAAGCTCGGCAGAATAGACCATCATGGCGCTTATGGCCGTATTAAAGTTAAGACTCGCCGTGTCCCTGCTGACTTTCTTAATGGTCTTGTGCATGAGCCGCAGAAGCGCCTCATCCCCGCCTTCATCAACCGCCGGCTTTTCGCTGATAGCCCAGAGCCGGTCGAGAAAACGGGAAACACCGGTAAGGCCCGCGGTAATCCAGGGCTTGCTTGATTCAAGGGGCCCCATAAACATCTCGTATACCCGCAGGGCGTCCGCGCCGTATTCCCTTATGATGTCGTCAGGATTGACCGCGTTCCCTGCGCTCTTGGACATCTTCTGGTTGTCCCCCCCCAAAATCATGCCTTGGTTGACCAGCCGCATGAACGGCTCGGCGGTGTTGACCAGCCCCGCATCATAGAGGGCTTTGTGCCAAAACCGGCTGTAAAGGAGGTGCAGCACTGCGTGTTCGGTGCCTCCCACATAGAGGTCCACAGGCGCCCAGTAAGCGATCTTCTCCGGCGCCGCGAACGCGCGCTCATTGCGCGGGTCAAGAAAGCGCAGGTAATACCAGCAGGAGCCTGCCCACTGGGGCATAGTGTTGGTCTCCCGCTCCGCCGGGCCGCCGCAGGACGGGCAGGTTGTCTGCACCCACTCTTCGATAAGCGCAAGAGGGGACTCGCCGGTTCCGGAGGGCGTATAGGACTCCACCTCCGGCAGGCGCAGGGGAAGGTCTGACTCAGGGAGGGGGACGGTGCCGCACTTCTTACAGTGTACCAGGGGGATTGGCTCCCCCCAGTAGCGCTGGCGGCTGAAAACCCAGTCCCGCAGTTTATAGTTCACCGCCCGCTTCCCGATTCCCCGCTCCTCAAGCCACGCGGTAATCTGCTTTGCCGCCTCTTGTACGGGAAGGCCGCTGAACCGGCCTGAGTTGACGGCCCAGCCCTCTTGGGCCGCCCAACATTCGCCCTGGGCAGGATAATCCTCCGGGCCGTTTTGAGGCTTTTCGGGGGCTGCCACCTGCCGCACCGGAAGGCCGAAGGTCTTGGCAAAGTCCCAGTCCCGCTCGTCATGGGCCGGGACCGCCATAATCGCGCCGGTTCCGTAGGAGATAAGCACGTAATCAGCGATCCATATCGGGATTTTCTCATTGTTCACCGGGTTGCGGGCAAAGGCGCCGGTGCACACGCCGGTTTTCTCCTTGGCAAGGCCCGTGCGCTCAAGGTCGCTTTTCTCCGCGGCGCGTTTAAGGTACGCTGCCACCGCTTCCCGCATCTCCGGGGCGGTGATTTTCGCAGCAAGCGGGTGTTCCGGCGCCATCACCATGTAGGTAACGCCGAAAAGCGTGTCCGGCCTGGTGGTATAGATTTCAAGGGACTCTTCAAAGTCTTCTATCTTAAAGGTTACATTGGCGCCCTCTGACCGGCCTATCCAGTTCCGCTGCATGAGTTTCACCGGCTCCGGCCAGTCAAGGCCCTCAAGGTCCGCCAAAAGGCGTTCAGCATAGGCGGTTATCCTGAGCATCCACTGGCGGATACGTTTGCGGCTTACCTTTGCGCCGCACCGCTCGCATTCCCCGTTGGTTACTTCTTCATTGGCAAGGCCAGTTTTGCACGACGGGCACCAGTTAATCGGGCTTTCCGCTTCATAGGCCAATCCTTTTTCAAAGAGTTTGAGGAACATCCACTGGGTCCACCTATAGTATTCGGGGTTTGAGGTATCCACCTCCCGTTCCCAGTCGTAGGAGAAGC
The DNA here is from genome assembly GCA_031280115.1 of Spirochaetaceae bacterium. Taxonomy (GTDB): domain Bacteria; phylum Spirochaetota; class Spirochaetia; order Treponematales; family Breznakiellaceae; genus JAITHW01. The sequence continues at coordinate 6,440 of JAITHF010000048.1, forward strand.
CCAGGGCCTTAATCTGGCTGCGGAAGCGCTCGATATTTGCCGCGGTTGACACAGACGGGTGGGTGCCGGTTTTAAGCGCGTAATTTTCCGCCGGAAGGCCGAATGAGTCGAACCCCATAGGGTGCAGCACGTTGTACCCGTTCATTCTGAGGTACCGGCAGTAAATATCCGTGGCCGTATAGCCTTCAGGGTGTCCCACATGGAGTCCCCGGGCTGAGGGGTAGGGGAACATATCAAGCACGTACCGGCGTTTTTCCGGCGGGGTTTCGGGGTCTTCAGCGGCTTTAAACGTGTTGTGGCGTTCCCAGTAAGACTGCCATTTCGGTTCGATGGCGGCAAAGGGATACTTAGGCATTACGGGCTCCTTACTATGTATGGTATCCCCCATAGCATATCCATCCCTCCAAATCCTTTCAACCCCCTGCGCCCCCTGCGGGGGTTTCAGGTGCTTCTCGCGGTGAGCGGGTTTGCGATTTTAGTCACAACCTTGAAGCGGCGCCTCAGCGGGCTTCGACGGCGCACGGGCTCAAAGTACGCCGCGCTTATGGGGGGGTTTGGGGGAACTGGTTCCCCCAAATTCTCTTAAAAGAGGCGCGAAAGCGCCGGCAGCCGGAGGCTGTTTCAGCAGCCGTTGTTTGCACTATGAGCAGGCAAAACAGGAAGCGCCGGCAGCCGGAGGCTGTTTCAGCAGC